>SCTA01000035.1 GCA_004322275.1 bacterium | reverse complement strand
TACGGCCCAGCCGGAACGAAGTGGTCGCGCTTTTTAAAGCGCGAGCGACGGGTCCGGGCCGATTTCTTGGTCACTTCTTTCTAAAAGAAGTGACAAGGAGCGCGAGGCAGAGCCTCGCAAGCTGTAGATCGGCGGGCCGAGCCCGCCCTACACAACTTTCCTGCTCCATAACTTGCTGCCCGAAAATCACTGCTGGATGGCGACGCAGATCCCCTCTTCAAAATACAGGCAGGCAGTGGAGTTCTTGCGCAGAATCCATTTCGATCGCGTGCTGGTCCTTTTTATTTCAAAGGGTTCTCCAAGGGCCACTTTTACCTGCTCTTCAAGCATCCCCGTCTTGATTTTCCCTTTCGAGATCAGGTCGCACTCTTCGACGCTCCAGTTGGGGTGTTCTTTTTTGAGCCTTTTCCCCTTATCGTCGAGCGAGGCGGTTTCCGCTTCAAAACGTTCTCTTTCAATAGCCTGATTTTTACGATCTATCTTTTTTGACTTAACCGCTATCTTTTCGTTTATAAAAACAAGCAGCTTCTGTACTTCCTGATATTCGTCTTCCGTTGTTTTGAAGGACTCCAGCGAGTTTTTTATGGCTACCAGTTCTTCATTGGTTGCGTCGAGGTTGTTTTTTAAAAACTGTCTTGCCTGTGAAAACCTGATCGCTCTTTCTTCAAATCTTGTCTTTTTATTATGCAGTTGCCGTATCTCCGCCATTTGATTCATTACGATTTCGAGTCTGGCTTCTTCTTCTTTAAGCTGTTTTGCTTCCGGCATTTCACTTACAAGATCGTCTATTGCAGCGGTTTCCTGCTCCGGCGGCCTTTCACCGGATATTTGAGTCATCACGCCGTCGATGTTCACGGTTCTTTTCTGCTGTTGCTTTATCAGCGCCAATTTTTTTGACAATTGGCTTATTCTTTCTTCTATCCTGACTTTTTCTTCCTCCAGTTTCCTTGTATCCGGCAATTTGCTCATCATTTCTTCAAGCCTGGCCGTATCTTCTTTCTGAATTAAATCCTGTTCCGCGCTGTTGTCGGGGGTTTTGCTCACGGAGTAAAATTCATAAACTATCGCCGAAACCAGCAAAAACGCCACGGCAGCCAGGGCGCTGAAAGCCTTGAGATGGTTTTCCTTGTATTCCTGTCCGCAACCGGGACAGTGCTTGTATTCGGCGAAAAACTCGTTTTTGCATTTACCGCAAGTCCGCCAGGCCATTTACCCCTCCTAAATGTCGTGCAAGGTAGGCTCGGCCCACCAAATAAGGAAATTTTATACTCTTATGCGCGACGGAAGAAAACCGCCTTCGTTGCATAAAAGTCGCAAGCAGGCGCATCGGTTTTGCTACGTATTCCCCCCAAGCCCTATTTCCGCATTACGGCCTCGACGGCGAGGGAGTGGCGGATGAGATTTTCCGTCTTAAGATATTCATTGAGGAGCCCAAGCGCTTTGTCACGGCCTGGAATGTTTCCGGCCATCGCTTTGTCCTCCTTGTGCGGAAATCCAAAAAGGTTTAAAGGGTTACGATGTACTCATCTCCCTGGTTCTACCTTACTCTGACCGCCTTTTTGTGGGGCGGGGCATCGATTGCGGGGAAGATAGCGCTCGAACAGATGGGGCCGATGACCGTGGCCTTCTGGCGCTACCTCATCGCTTCTCTGTGTCTGCTTCCCTTCACCTGGAACGGGCTCAAAAAAGCGTCGAAAAACCGGATTCTCGTCTTTAGGCTCTTCCTGATGGGACTGACGGGAATCTTCGCCTACCACTGGTTTTTTTTCAAAGGTCTGCAGCTCGAAGACGCAGGCACCACCGCCCTCGTAATCACCACAAATCCGGCCCTAACCGCGCTCCTCTCGGCGTATTTCCTCAAGGAAAAGTTGAGCCCGGTCAAGTGGACCGGCTTTCTGCTGGCGGCGCTGGGCGCTCTGATCGTCCTTTCGGGCGGAGACCCCGAAAAGCTCCTCGCCCTGAAATTCGGCAAGGGCGCCTACCTCCTCGCCACGGCGGTGGTCTTCTGGTCGGTCTACACGCTTATCAGCAAACAGGTCGTCGGAGCTACTACCCCTGCCACGGCCACCTCGGCCTCTTTTCTCATCGGCCTTCCGATGCTCTTTCTGGCGGCGCTGGCCGAGGCCCCTCCCGCGAGCGCCCTTTCGGCCTCCGCGGAAGCCTGGGCGGCGATCTTCTACATGAGCGTCTTCTGTTCGGCGATCGCCTTCGCCCTCTTCATGAAAGGAGTCGGCGAGATAGGGGCGGTCAAGGCTTCCGTCTACATCTACCTTATCCCCGCCTTCTCACTGTTCTTCGCCAAAATCATCCTCAATGAGCCGATCACGGCGGGCAAGGTCATAGGCGGGCTCGTCATCATCGGCGGGGTCGCTCTAACCTCAAGAGACTGAACCCTTTAAAAAATCTTTCGCCCTCTCCCAGTCGAAGAGTGGGCCGGGGTCGGCCTTTCTCCCCGGCGCGACGTGCTCGTGGCCGGTGAGGGATTCGGGCGTCAGCGCGGGATATTCTTTTTTCAGTTCCCCCAGCAGTCTTCCGAGAGTTTCGTACTGCGCTTCGGTATAGCCCGAAACCATGTCTCCTTCGAGCTCAATGCCAATAGAGAAGAGGTTTACATTTCCCCTTCCCTTCCACGAACTCACCCCGGCGTGCCACGCGGCCTCGGAGGTGTCCACGAACTGCACCGCCTCGCCCTTCCGGTCTATGAGGAAGTGCGAGGAGACTTTTATTCCCTCGATTTCCTTGAAGTATTCGTGAGCCGACGTGTCGAGGCGGCCCCGGAAGAAATCTACGATGTGCGGTCCGCCGAACTCGCCGGGGGGGAGGCTTATGTGGTGTATGACGACGCACTCGACTTCGCTGCCCTCCCTTGAGGAGCGGTTAGGACTTTCCTCCCGCCTCGCCCACTTTACTCTCATGAGTGCTTTCCCAGAGGGTCTAGCCTTGCGCTGACCTCGTCGCCTATGATGTTTATCCCGAGGACGGTGAGCATGATGGCGAGGCCGGGGAAGAAGGCCAGGTGGGGCGCGAAGAGGAGGTAATCTACCCCCTGGCTGAGTATCGCCCCCCAGGTGGGCGTGTCCTGCGGCCCGAGGCCGAGGAAGCTGAGGCTCGATTCCGAAAGAATCGTCCCCGCCACGGCGAAGGTGGCCTTCACCGCGAGAGGACCGGAAAGGTTCGGAAGAACGTGCTTCCAGGCTATCCGCGCCGGGCTCGCCCCCAGTACCGTCGCGGCCTTGACGTACTCTCTCTCCTTTATCGAGAGAACCTCTCCGCGCACAAGCCTCGCGAACCCCACCCAACCCATGACGCTGAGGGCGAAGATTACGTTCCAGAGGCTCGGGCCGAGAACTCCGGCGAGGGCGATGGCCAGCAAAATGCCGGGAAAGGCCAGCAGAATGTCCACTATCCGCATGAAGATTTCGTCAGCCCACCCGCCTACCCAGCCGGAGACGAAACCCACCGCAGTGCCGACGACGATGCTCACCGCCACGACCGCGAAGCCGATGAGCAGGCTCACTCTGCCACCGTACATTATCCCCGAAAGGACGTCCCGCCCGATCTTGTCCTGCCCGAGAGGATGCGCCGTGGTGGGGCCTTCAAGCCCTCCGCGAAGGTCCAGAAGCTGGGGGTCGAAGGGAGCGAAAAGCGGTGCGAAGAGAGCCGCAAAGACCAGCACGGCGAGTATGATCCCGGCCGCGATCACGAACCCGTCCATTCCGCCGAAAAATCTCTTTTTTTCAGCCACGGCTAACCCCTCACTCTGGGGTCGGCGAAGCGTATGGCGATGTCGGCGAGGAAATTGGCGAAGACGTAGCCGAGGCTTATCACGAGGACGCACCCCTGCACCACCGGGTAATCGCGCCCGTTAATCGCCTGCAGGAGAAGGGTCCCGATACCGGGCCAGGCGAAGACCGCCTCCGCGATAACCGCCCCGGAGAGGAGCGCGCCGAGCTGGAGGCCAAGAATGGTGATGACGGGAAGGCAGGCGTTACGCATCGCGTGTACCCAGATTACCTTCCTCTCGCTCACTCCCCTCGCCCTCGCGGCCTGCAGGTACTCGGCCCCGAGAACGTCTGAAAGGGACTGTCGCACCATGCGCGAGAGTATCGCCGAAAGGGCGAACCCCAGGGTTATGGCGGGAAGAATCACCGATTCCGGCCCGCTGCGACCGGAGACGGGAAGCCAGCGCAGGTTGACGGCGAAGAGCATGACAAGCATCGGCCCGAGCCAGAAATTGGGTATGGAGACCCCCGCGAGACTCAGCACAAGGGTCGCCCTGTCGAGCAGCCCTCCCTTTCTCACTCCCGCGAAGACGCCCAGGGGAAGCGCGACGAAAAGGGCGATGAAAAGCGAGACTCCGGCGAGTTGGAGAGTGGCGGGGAGGCGCGATAAAATAACCTCACTGACGGGCTTGCGGTAGACGAAGCTCCTGCCGAGGTCCCCCTGCGCCAGTCCCGTCAGATAGCCGGCGTACTGGGTCATGAGGGGTTTTTCGAGGCCGAGTTCGGCGCGCAGGGCGGCCTTGTCGGCGCTGTTGGCGGTCTCGCCCAGCATCACGTCCACAGGGTCGCCGGGGACCATGTGAATAAAGGCGAAAACCAGCGTGATCACGCCGAGCACAGTTGGAACGAGGGTCAGAAGCCTTCGTCGGAGCATTTTATCGTCCAACCTTCTTTTGCGGATGATTTTCGTGAATCATAACCGCTCGCCGCCCTCGCTGGCAACGGCGGTTGAAGAATAGCGCAGCATGATTATTCCCCCGCCGAGGAGAAGGAGCAGGGCGAGTATGGAAGTTCGCGGGCTTCCGGTAACGAGTCCGGCCAGGCCCATCAGCAGCGGCCCGATTACCGCAGCGAACTTTCCCAGCATGTTGTAGAAGCCGAAGAACTGGGCGGCTTTCTCCTCAGGCACCAGCCGTGCGAACCAGGAGCGGCTCAGAGCCTGAACGCCGCCCTGCGCCAGTCCTATCGCTATCGCCATGGCGTAAAACTCGCCCGCGCTGTCCATGAAATAGCCCCAGACGACGACACAACAGTAGATAAAGAGTCCTCCGTAAAGCGCCTTCAGAACCCCGAACCTCTCGCCGAGCTTTCCGAAAGCTATCGCGGAGGGGAAGCCGACGAACTGGGTTATCAGGAGAGCCACCATCAGGCTGCTCGCGGGAAAGCCCAGGCTCATCCCGTAATCCACCGCCATGACGATTATCGTGTCGACCCCGTCGATGTAGAGCCAGTAGGCGATTAAAAAGAGGTAGACCGGTCTCAGGGACTTTATGTGGCGGAAGGTTTCGGCGAGGTCGGAAAACCCCTTCCGAACGGGATTTTGCCCCTTCCGCCCGAGCCCTTTCGCCTCCTTCACCGCCAGCAGCAGCGGAACCAGAAAGATCCCCCACCAGAGGGCTGCCATAGCGAAGGAGAGTTTTACCGCCTCTCCCGCCGAAGAGAGGCCGAAGAACTCCGGGTTTCTGACCATGAGGACGTTCAGGGCGAAAAGAAGCCCGCCGCCGAGATACCCCAGCGAAAAGCCGAGGGAGGAGACGAAATCCAGCCTGTTTCGCGGCGAAACGGTGACTATGAGGGAATCGTAGAAGATATTACCACCCATGAAACCGATCATGGCAAGCATGTAGGAGAAGGCGGCGAAGAGCCACTCGCCCTGCGGGATGAAGTATAAAGAGGCTGTAGCGGCTATTCCCGTCAGGGCGAAGAAGATGAGGAATTTTTTTCTCGCCCCGCCCCTGTCGGCGATTGCTCCGAGCGCTGGAGCGAGGAGAGCAACGAGGAGCCCCGCCGAGGAGTTGGCCGCCCCCAGCCTGAAGGTGGAGAGGGAGACAGGCGCACCGGCGCTCCAGTATTCCTTGAAAAAAACGGGGAAGAAGCCCGCCATAACCACCGTCGCGAAAGCGGAATTTCCCCAATCGTAAAAGGCCCAGGACCAAGCCTGATATCCGATTTTCTTATCGCTCACCGATTACGCCTTTATAATTTTCTATTTGTCATTACTTTTATAGAGCGTCCAGAATTACCGCCCTATCGCTCTTAACCCGCTACACTCTCAATCGTAAAGGGAAAAATGAACGAGTTCGATCCAACCGCAGGCGGCGAGAAAAATCCCGGCGTCTTCGCAGACGGAATAAAGGTCCTCCAGGTCAACGTCGGGCTCCGGTGCAACCTGAGCTGTTCCCACTGCCACCTCGAATCCGGCCCCGAGCGCCACGAATCAATGAGCTGGGAGGTGATGGAGAAAATCGTCGGAACGGCAAAAACCATCGAGGGGGTGTCGGTAGACATAACCGGCGGCTCGCCCGAGCTCAACGTTCACCTCGAAAGGTTCATAACCGCCCTTTCGGAAAATAAAATCCCTGTAAAACTGCGAACCAACCTCGCGGCGCTTATGGGGAGGGAACGCCTCTGTGGATTTCTTGCTCGAAGCAAGGTATCCCTCGTCGCCTCGCTTCCCTGTTACCTGAAGGAAAACGTAGACGCCCAGAGAGGCAAGGGAACCTTCGACGCCTCGGTCTTGGCCCTTCATGCCCTTAACTCCCTCGGCTACGGAAAAACCCTCCCCCTCACCCTCGTCTACAATCCCTCCGGGCCTTTCCTTCCTCCGCCTCAAACCGCGCTGGAGGAAGCCTACCGCAGAAGGCTGAGAGAAGACTACGGCGTTGAGTTCACCAACCTCATAACCATAACGAACATGCCCATCGGGAGATTTTTCCAGAGCCTCGACGGGTCGGGCCAGGCCGCTGGCTATCTTTCAAAATTGAAGGAGTCGTTTAACCCCAAAACGGTCAGCGGCCTCATGTGCCGCAGCCAGATAACCATAGGTTGGGACGGCGTCCTTTACGACTGCGACTTCAACATCGCCCTCGGCCTCCCGGTAGGCTGCGCCGGTTCGCGGACGATCGGAGATTTTTCCCCCGGCGAACTGAACAAAAGGCGGATCGTCACGGGCAACCATTGTTTCGGCTGCACCGCCGGTCAGGGCTCCTCCTGCGCGGGCGCGCTGGATTAGGTAAGAACCATTTGCATCTTTGACGGTTTCAGGAACAGTGCTAGGTTGTCTCCGGTCAGATTTGAAGGATCGTTCGACGCAGCTTGCAAAACGGAGAGTTTAGGGTCATGCCGGGCGCCCCCGAAAGAGGAATCAAGATTTTTTGTGATTGGGTGAGCGAACTGGAAACACGCCATTTGATGTGGATGGGGTATGCGGCCAGCTTTGTCCTTACGCTGTGCCTCGGGGAGGGGTTTTGGGAGAGCCTGGTTCTGGCGCTATTCCTCATGGTTCCAGTTGGCCTGATAATTCTGTTCTTTTTGATTTTCCTTGCCGTGGCTTTGGACGTCGCTGTTTTCTTTTTTGTGTTTTTCCGGGCCTTTTCAAAATCCTCAGACGCCCCTCCCGCGCCGTCGCGCCTTCCCTGAACGAGGCTGGCGCAAACCTCCTTTATTTAAACTTAAGTCAATTTATTAATTCTTAAAATTTTCTTCACGAAAAGATTGATATAAAACACCGTTTTCGACCCCCCTCCCCCCTTTCGCCCAAAATCTTTTTCGTCCACGTCAGCCGGATTAATTTTTTGCGTTTTCGTTTTATTGCCCGTAATTCACATGAAATACTTGCCTTTCGGTTCACCCTTGCAGATTGTAATTATTTACCTGCGTCTCGAACCGGGCTGTAATGGATTGACATGGCGTTACGGCTTGCCGTATCGTCCCTACGTCGATTTTCCCGACCGCATCAAGAGGCGTAGACGATGAACGGAATCTGGGTCGTTGACCTCATCTATATCGCTATTTTCCTGGTTGTAGGCGCGGGCGCGGCGGCTCTGCCCTTTGTAATCGTCGCCCTTATCGCCCCCAGCTACATTCAGGACAAGACTCTCGAAACCTACGAATGCGGCATGGACCCGATCGGTCCCGCCTGGATTCGCTACGGCGTCCTCTACTACCTCTACGCGCTTATGTTCCTCGCCTTCGACGTAGATGTCCTCTATCTATTCCCCGCCGCCCTCGCCTACCGCAAGGTCCCCGGCATGGGCGTCGCGGTCGCAATGGTTCTCTTCATCGCCATCCTTGCTCTCGCCATTGCTTACGCCTGGCGAAAGGGAGTGTTCACTTGGTCAAGGAGAAAGATTTGAAGCCCATACTCGTGGAAGGGTGCGAAGCCTGCCCCTCCTTTGAACCGGGGCCGGGCTACAAGAGCGTATCGAACGACCCCGCAATGGTCGGCGCGGTTCAGACCCTCGTCAATTTCTGCAGGGCCAACTCGGTCTGGCCCATGACCTTCGGCCTCGCCTGCTGCGCCATCGAGATGATGGCGGCGGGCATGGCGCGGGTCGATATGTCTCGCTACGGCTCGGAGGTTTTCCGCCCCTCTCCCCGCCAGTGCGACCTGATGATCGTCGCCGGAACCCTCAACAAGAAGATGGCCCCCGTGCTCCTTCGCCTCTACGAGCAGATGCCCTCCCCCAAGTGGGTTATTGCGATGGGTAACTGCGCTATCTCCGGCGGCCCCTTCAAGATCGAGGAAAACTACAACGTAATAGAGGGCGTGGACAGGATAGTGCCGGTGGACGTTTACATCCCCGGCTGCCCGCCGAGGCCGGAAGCCCTGCTCGAAGGAATCTTCAAGCTTCAGGAAATCATCTCGGGCCACAGACATCCGCTTCCTCAGGTGAAGGGTCTCCTGGCCCCCCACCGCAAGAATCCGACGGGTATCTCCGAATGAGCGCCAAAGAGATTATTCAGAAGCTCTCCGCCGTTCAGGGTCTGGACGTTTGCGAGGCGGACTACGAAAAGACCCGCTGCAACGTCGACGTTCTCGCCACTCCCGAAACCTTCCGCGAGTTCGCGAAGGTAATCCGCGAGGCGGGGCTCCTCATCGAATCCCTTACCGCCGTGGACGCCGTCCCGATGATGGTGGTATGCCACTTCACCAGCGTCTACGAAGTCTGCCGGGTCGTCGGAAGAGTTCTCATCGACCGCGAGAACCCGGTCTGCCCTACGATTTCGGACATTTACCCCGGCGCGAACTGGCACGAAAGGGAGACGCGGGACTTTTTTGGAGTCAACTTCGAGGGTCACCCCGACATGACTCCGCTGATCCTCCCCGAGGACCAGACCGATTTCCATCCCCTGCGCAAAAGCGAAGAAAAACTAAAGAACCTCTCCGAACTGATTGGACGCTTTGCGCCGGCCAGGGAAGAAGCCGAGGTGAGCGAATGATCCACCAGGCAGACCCCACCCAGGAAACCTTCGTCCTCAACATGGGGCCGCAGCACCCCTCGACTCACGGGGTGCTCAGGGTAGTTCTTCACTGCGACGGCGAGTACGTGCTTAGCGCCGATCCGGTTATAGGCTACGGCCACCGGATGCACGAAAAGATGGGCGAGATACGCGAGCACCGCGGCTTTTACGCCAACGTAAGCAGAATGGACTACGCGGGCCCGCTGCCCTTCGCCCACGCCCACGTCCTCGCGGTAGAAAAGCTCCTCGGCCTCGAAGTCCCGAAACGCGCCGAATACATCCGCGCGATGACCTCGGAGCTGAACCGGATAAGCAGCCATCTCCTCTGGTTCGGCGCCTTCCTTCTCGACCTCGGCGCTTTCACTCCGATTCTTTACGCCTTCGACGACAGGGAGATAATCTACGATCTCCTCGAAGACCTCACCGGCGCGCGCCTCACCTACAGCTATTTCCGCATTGGCGGCGTGTGCAGGGACGTGGACGACAAGTTCCTCGAAGGGACGAAGGCTTTCGTAAAGAGGCTCCGCTCCAAGATGCCGATGTACAACGATCTTGTCACCGGCAACGTAATCTTCAGAAAGCGCGTGGAAAACGTCGGCCACATACCCGTGGACATGGCCCTCAAGTACGGCGCCACCGGCCCGGTCATCCGCGGCAGCGGCGTGCCCTACGACGTGAGGAAGGTCGAGCCCTACTCGGTCTACCCCGAGTTCGATTTCGAGATCCCCTGCTTCACCGAGTGCGACGCCCTCGCCCGTTACAGGGTTCGCATGGCGGAGATAGAGCAGTCGATACGCATCATCGAGCAGGCTATCGCGAACCTCCCCGAGGGGGACTACATAGCCCCGAAAGTTCCAAAGGTGCTCAAGACCTCCGGCGAGGTCTATCAGGCGGTGGAGGCTGCACGCGGCGCCCTCGGCTACTATCTCGTCGGCGAAGGGACGCAAAACCCCTACCGCATGAAGATACGACCGCCCTCCTATTCCAATTTGAGCCTTCTTAGGGAATTGACCCGCGGAATCCTTCTTTCCGATCTGGTGGCCGTCATGGGTAGCTTTGACCTGGTCATCCCGGAAATTGACCGCTGAGTGAACTAAAATGCAGATAGCGAGCTCACCGAACCTGCTCTTCATTATCGCCATCGCGATTGTGATCGTGCTCTACGTCTTCACCAACTCCGCCGTTCTCGTCCTTGTGGAGCGGAAGGTGTGCGGGCGCATCCAGCAACGCCCCGGCCCCACCGAGGTAGGCCCCTTCGGCCTTCTCCAGACGGCCATCGACGGCCTGAAGCTCATGGGCAAACAGCTCATAGTGCCGGAAAAGGCCGACTCGAAGCTCTTCAAGCTGGCCCCGGTCCTCAGCTTCGTGCCGCCGATCGTCGCCCTTATCGTCGTCCCCTTCTCCAAAGTCCTTCAGGTCAACGACCTCGACGTTGGAGTCCTCTTCATCATCGCTCTGGCCTCCCTGAACGTCCTCGCCATCCTCATCGCGGGCTGGTCGAGCGCGAACAAATACTCCCTCTTCGGCGCGATACGAAGCGTCGCCCAGAACATCGCCTACGAGATACCTCTTCTGATGAGCCTTCTTTCCGCCGTCCTCTGGGTGGGAAGCCTTCGGCTCTCCGACCTCGTCGAGGCGCAGGGAGGCCACTGGTTCGTCTTCAACGTCTTCGGCTTCATCGGCTTTTGCATCTACTTCATCACCGGCATGGCCGAGACCAACCGCGCTCCCTTCGACCTTCCGGAAGCGGAGAGCGAGCTTACCGCCGGTTTCCACACCGAGTACACCGGCATGGGGTTCGGCCTTTTCTTCCTCGGCGAATACACCAACATGCTCCTCGTCGCCTCTATAGCGACAAGCCTCTTCCTCGGCGGCTACAACCTGCCCTTCTTCACTCTGGAAGGCTCCGGAATACTGCTTGAAGGACTTCGCCTGCTGATCTTTCTGGCCAAGGTCTACTTTCTCATAATCGTGATGATCTGGATGCGCTGGACCTTCCCCCGCGTCCGTTTCGACCAGCTCCTCAACCTTTGCTGGAAGTATTTGATCCCGATTTCGATGGTGAACCTCGCCGCCGAAGCGATATGGATCAAGGCTCTGGGGGGTAATTAAATGATCTCGTACTTCAAGGAAATGTTCTCGGGGCTAAACAGCCTTTTCACCGGCATGAGGATCACCGGCAAGGTTTTTTTCAAAAAGCCGATAACGGTTCACTACCCCTTCGAGAGAATGGAAGTGACGCCGAACTTCCGGGGCCATACCGATATGGTCATCGAAAAGGGCTTCCACAAGTGCATAACCTGCATGATGTGCGAGCGCATCTGCCCCTCCAACTGCATCAGGGTAATAGCTGAAAAGCCCGAGGGGGCGAAAAAGAAGGAACTCGTCGCCTACCACCTCGATTTCACCAAGTGCAGCCTTTGCGCCAACTGTGTCGAGGTCTGCCCGACCAGCGCACTTTATTTCTCGCACGAATACACCCTCGTGGGGACCTCCCGCCACGACTTCCATTTCAATCTTCTGGAACGCGCGAAAAAGCGCGCCGCCGAAACCGGAATCGTCTGGGGGCCGCCTGAACCTGAACCCAAGACCGAGAGCGAAAAGCCGAAGAAGGAAGCCGCCGCGGCTCCCGCCGAAGCTTGATGACGCTCCTTTCACTGCGGGTCATGCAATATGGATTTTAGTCCTGAATTGAGTTTGTTTGTAAAACTTGGGGACCTCGCCTTCATAGCTGTCGTGGCTATGACCCTTGGGGGAGCGCTTACCGCGGTTCTCGCAAGGCAGGTCATCCACGCGGTACTGGGGCTCGTCCTCTCCCTGACGGGCGTTGCCGGGCTTTACGCCTTCCTCGGCAACAACTTCATCGCCGCCATGCAGATTCTCATCTACGTGGGAGCCGTCTGCATCAGCATGGTCTTCGCGGTGATGCTCTCGCGCCCCCCGGCGGAAGAAAAGAGAAGCTCGCTTCGGGAAGCCACCAAGATCGCGCTGGGCCTTCTCGTCGCCTTCTTCACCGCCTCGGCGATAGGCGGCGCGCTCATTAAAAAACACTGGACCGCGGCGTCGGAATCCATCTCGCTCGGAACCACCGGCGAGGTCGGCGAAGCTCTCCTCACCCGCAACATACTTGCCTTCGAGCTGATATCACTGGTCCTTCTCGTCGCAATCGTCGGCTCGGTAATTATCGCAAGGCGCGGCCGGGGCTCTCCCGCAAGCGCCGGAGGCGAAGAGCTATGATTCAGCCACAATACTTCGGCAGCCTTGAAGTTTACCTCTTCATCGCTCTTGCCCTTTTCACCCTCGGGCTTTACGGACTCATCAGCCGTCCCGGCCTCATCGCCATGCTGATCTCAGTCGAGCTTATACTGAACGCGGCGGGCCTCAACTTCATGGCTTTCAACCGCTTTTTAATAGCCGACAAGACCACCGGCGCGACCTTCACCCTCTTCATCATGGGTCTGGCCGCCGCCGAGGCGGCGATAGCGCTCTCGATAGCAGTAGCGGTCTACCGCTACCGCCACTCGATCATCGCTGACGAACTTTCCGAGATGAAGGATTAGGAGCCGCCATGAATATCGAGTCTTCCTTCATACTCGTCCCGCTCCTCCTTCCCCTCGTTACGGCGATACTGAACCTCGTCACCGGCAAATCGCCCAACGTGCGCGACACCATCTCCTCGGTGGGAGCGGGGCTGACCTTCCTCTCCGTCCTGACTCTGGTGAGCCACGTCACCGGGGGCGGCACCTACTCGCTGCAGCTCTTCCACATCTACGAAGGAATCGACGTCACCCTTAGGGTAGACGGCATGAGCCTCCTCTTCGCGCTGACCTCCTCTTTCCTCTGGATACTGGCCACCTTCTACTGCGTCGGCTACATGAGGGGGCTGAACGAACACGCGCAGACGAGATTCTACGTCTGCTACTCCGCCACTATCTTCGGCGCGATGGGCGTGGCCTTCTCGGGAACGCTGCTGGCCCTCTACCTCTTCTACGAGCTGGTCTCCATCTTCACCTACCCGCTGGTCATGCACCACCAGGACGGCGAGGCTTACGACGGCAGCAGGAAGTACCTCACCTACCTTATGGTGACCTCCAAGCTGATGCTGCTCCCGGCCCTCGCGGCGATATACGTGACCACGGGGACGCTGGATTTCGCCACCAACATGACCACCGGCATCTTCCCCTCCACCGCGGGCAGGGTGATGGTCTCGGTGCTCTACTTCCTGAGCTTCTTCGGCTACGCGAAGGCGGCGGTGATGCCCTTCCACAACTGGCTTCCCTCCGCGATGGTCGCGCCCACCCCGGTCAGCGCCCTTCTGCACGCCGTCGCGGTCGTCAAGGTCGGCGTCTTCTCTGTGTGCAGGGTGATGCTCTTCGTCTTCGGCGTCGATCTTCTCCACCGCTGGAATCTGGGCATTGTCAGCGCCTACATAGCCGCCTTCACCGTCCTCGCCGGTTCGGCAATAGCGCTTACCAAGACCAACCTGAAAGCCCGGCTGGCCTACTCGACGATTTCGCAGCTCTCCTACATAGTCCTCGGCGTCGCCATGCTGACGCCAAGCTCTATCACCGGCGGGCTCATGCACATACCCAACCACGCCTTCTCCAAGATCACCCTCTTCTTTTGCGCTGGGGCTATTTACGTCGCCCACCATAAAAAGGAGATTCCGGAGCTTGACGGCATCGGCTACAAGATGCCCTTCACGATGGCCGCCTTCGGCCTCGCCTCCCTCTCGATGATAGGCGCGCCCCCGGTGGCCGGTTTCGTTACGAAGTGGTATCTGGCGAAGGGCGCGATGGAACTCAGCTCCTGGGGGCTTCTGACCGTACTCATGGTCAGCTCGCTCCTAAACGCCGGTTACTTCATCCCGATCTTCGTCCGCGCCTTCTTCCCGAAGGGCGGAGTGGCCCAAGGCACGGTCATTGCCGAGGCGTCGCCCTTCATGGTTGTTCCCCTGTGCTTTACGGCTGTACTGTCGGTGATCTTCGGTTTCTATCCCGAACTCTGGCTCAGCCTTGTCGAGGTGATTAAATGAGTCCTATAGCCGAATTTATTACCTGGCTTAGGAAGAAGCCTCACCTTCTGATGGCGATCTTCATCTCCATCCTCGGCGGCGCGCTGCTCTTCGACGCCTTCGCCGAGCGCCACGCTCCGCATTTCGGCGGCGACAGGATTATCGGCTTCTGGGCCTTCTTCGGCCTTGCCGGGTGCCTTCTTATGACCAAGTTCATGAAGTGGCTCGGCCACGACCTCCTCCAGAAACCGCTCGATTTTTACAGCCGCAACGACAGCGGGGAGGAATAACAGCCATGACCTACGTCAACCCCGCACTTATAATGATCGTCGGCGCCCTTCTGGCGCTGGTGCTTAAAGGCGGCGTCAGGAAGTTTTTTCTCGTCGCCGCCCCCCTTTCGGCGTTCTACGTCGTCACCACCATGGCCGGCATGGAGCCTGGCAACTACGGCATCCACAACTACCTCGGCTTCGAGATAGTGACGGCAAGGGTCGACAAGCTGGCCGTCGTATTCCTTCACGTCTTCACCCTCATGGCGGTAATCGGCGCTATCTACGCGCTCCACGTCGAAGACCCGGTGCAGCACGCCGCCGGTTTCCTCTACGTGGCCGGTTCGCTGGGCACCACCCTCGCGGGCGACTACCTCACCCTCTTCTGCTACTGGGAACTGATGGCCTTCGCCTCGACCTTCCTGGTCTGGGCGCGAAGAAAGCCGGATTCGACGGCGGCGGGGTTCCGGTACCTTTTGATGCACACCTTCGGGGGGCTCGTCCTCCTCGCGGGCATCTTCCTCCGCTACAAGGCCACCGGCTCGATGGTCTTCGACTCCATAGCTCCCTCTTCGGCGGGAGTCGCGGAATACCTCATCATGGCCGGTTTCGCCCTCAACGCCGCAGTCGTAGGCCTCCACGCCTGGCTCCCCGACGCCTACCCCGAGGCCACGGTCACCGGCGCGGTCTTCATGTGCGCCTTCACCACCAAGACCGCCGTCTACGTCCTTTTGCGGGGCTTCGCGGGTTTCGAGGTGCTTGCGATAATGGGCGCGGCGATGACCCTCTATGGAGTCGGCTACGCGGTAATCGAGAACAACGCCAGAAGGATTCTCGCCTACCACATCATCAGCCAGGTCGGCTACATGGTGTGCGGCATCGGCATAGGCACGGCGATGGCGCTAAACGGCGCGGTCGCCCACGCCTACGCCCACATCCTTTACAAGGCGCTCCTCTTCATGGGCGTCGGAGCCGTGCTGGAAATGGCCGGAACCGCCAACCTGAACGAACTCGGCGGCCTCTACAAGAGAATGCCCCTGACGATGCTCTTCACCGTCATCGGCGGCATAGCGATCTCCGGCTTCCCGCTCACCAGCGGCTTCGTCTCCAAGTCGATGATAGTCACCGGCGCGGGCGACGCGCACAGGCTGGGGCTCATGCTCGTGCTCCTCCTCGCCTCGGTAGGAACCTTCCTTTCCGTCGGAGTGAAGCTCCCCTACTTCATCTTCTTCGGTGAGGACAGCGGCGTAGAGTGCAAGGAGCCGCCCAAGAACATGCTGGTAGCGATGGGTATCGCCGCCTTCTTCTGCATCTTCATCGGCGTCTATCCCGACTGGCTATACAAGATGCTGCCCTTCGACACCGAGTACCACCCCTACTCCGCGTATCACCTGTCGGAGTCAATCCAGCTTCTCGCCTACACGGGCCTTGGCTTTTACCTCCTTCGCAAGCTGATGAAGCCCAAGCCGAAGCTGAATCTCGACATAGACATCTTTTACCGCAAAGGCCTCAGCTGGTTTGTGGGGCTCATAGGGAAATCGCTTACGCCCGCGAACGAGTGGGTCGGAGAACTTTACAAGAAAGCCGGTTACACCTTTGCGCTGGCTATGGCTTCCATAACCTCCAGGTTCGACGTGGCGGCGATTGACGGCGTGGTCGACGGCCTCGCCCACAAGGTTTACGAAACCGGCGACCAGGTGCGCCATGCCCAGACCGGCAAGCTCCAGCAGTACATGGCGATCGCGGTAACGGCGCTCTTTCTGATAATTTTACTGGCCGTGAATATCTAAAGGATCTGAATCGACATGAGTGCGTTCTTCGCTGAACAAAGCCTTGGATATCCGATTCTGAGCATCCTCATATTCCTCCCCATTGCGGGAGCTTTGGTTTCCCTGTTCCTTCAGGGAGACAAGGTGCTCAAATCGTGGGCCTTCGCGGTCATGGTCGCCGAGGCGCTGGTTTCAATCCCCCTCTTCAACAACTTCGACCCCTCGACGGTCAAGTTCCAGTTTACGGAACTCACCCCCTGGGTTCAGACCTTTCACATGAACTACGCCCTCGGCGTGGACGGCATCAGCATACTTCTTGTCATGCTGACCACCTTCGTAATGCCGCTGTGCATCCTGTGCTCCTGGAAATACATAGAAAAGCGCGTCAAGGAGTTCGTCTTCGCCCTCTTCATCCTCGAAGCCGCGATGATCGGCGTCTTCTGCGCTCTGGATCTCGTCCTCTTCTACGTCTTCTGGGAAGCGATGCTCATCCCGATGTACCTCCTCATCGCGATATGGGGCGGCGACAACAAGGCTTACGCTTCGCTCAAGTTCTTTCTCTACACCCTCGCGGGTTCGGTGCTCCTCCTGGTGGCGATAATCGCCCTCTACCTCAAGGCGGGAACTTTCTTCATCCCCGAGATGATGGGCAGGGGCTATCCCTTCGCCTTCCAGTTCTGGGTCTTCCTGGCCTTCGCGCTCGCCTTCGCCATCAAGGTGCCGATGTTCCCCTTCCACACCTGGCTTCCGGCGGCCCACGTCGAAGCGCCCACGGCGGGCTCCGTCATACTGGCGGCCGTCCTCCTCAAGATGGGCACTTACGGCTTTCTGCGCTTCTGCCTGCCGATTACCCCCTCGGCGGCGCTCTATCTGGCTCCGGTCTTTCTCTGGGGCTCGATAGCTTCGATACTCTACGGCGGCTTCATCGCTCTCGGGCAAAAAGACATCAAAAAGCTTATCGCCTACTCCTCCGTGGGCCACATGGGTTTCGTCACCCTCGGCATCTTCCTCATGAACGTAGAGGGGATAGAGGGCGCGCTGCTCCAGATGATAAACCACGGCATAACCACCGGCGCGCTCTTCATATGCATCGGCATAATCTACGAAAGAAGCCATTCGAGGCAGATCAAGGACAACTCGGCGATAGGCTCTTTCATGCCGGTCTACGTCGCCTTCCTCGGCCTTTTCTCCCTCTCCTCCCTCGGCTTTCCCGGTACGAACTCCTTCGTCGGCGAGCTTCTGGTGCTCATCGGGGCTTTCAAGCAGAACAAGCTTGTCGCCTCTTTCGCCATCCCCGGCGCGCTCCTCGCGGCCACTTACATGCTCCGCCTCCTCCAGAAGATCATCTGGGACAAGGACGACGGACACGGCCACCACGACCACGGCGAGGGCGGCCACGCGCACCACTTCTTCGACGTGAACCTGCGCGAGTTCGCGACCCTCACCTTTCTGGCCTTCTTCGTCGTGCTGATCGGCCTCGCTCCGAAGCCCTTCATCTCGAAGATTGAAAAATCCGTCGCCAACCTCGTGAACCAGACCCACGCCGACATCGCCAGCGGTTCTCTCCCCGAACCGGGCTGGAACGGCTTCAAGGCCGGCATGGGCTTCGGCGGCGGACACGGCGCAGCGCCTTCCCACGGCGGCGAGCCGGTCCACGGAGAAGAGGCCAAGACCGGCGAACACTCCACCGAAACCGTAAATGAAAACGCTCATGGAGAAGCGCCCGCTCACGGAGGGGAACCCGCCCCCCAGGAAAGCGCCCCCTCCGCAGGCGGACATTAATATAAATATCTCCGAGGGGTTGTTCAAAAACGTTGCGAGAAGACCCGGTTTCAAGGAGCCGCACAGCGAGAAGCGAGACAGTATGCGCTAATACGGCGAGCGACGAGCGAGCACGCGACGCCGAAAACGGGGCTCGCAGCAGTTTTTCAACAATCCCTTAAACCTTGGGAGTTTTAAACTCATGGCGTTTTTGCATGAAACATACCTTGCGGTAGCGGCGCTGATTCTCTTTCTCAGCGCAATCGCCTGCTCCAAAAACTGCGCACCAAGGGGGTTGGCTCTCCTCCTCTCGGCGGGAGCGGTAGTCACCGCCTTCA
Source organism: bacterium (assembly GCA_004322275.1). Taxonomy (NCBI): domain Bacteria; species bacterium. Next base: position 89,712 of record SCTA01000035.1, on the reverse strand, counting down.
TGTCTCTCGGCGCGACCGGCGAGCTTTTCCAGGGGACTTACCGGCTCGACCTTTTTTCGCAGGTCTTCAAGGTGCTTCTCGCCATCGGGTTTTTCCTCATAGTGGCCTTCGGCGAAGGGCTCAGGGGCGTCGATTCGGAGAACTCGACGGAGTACTACCTCTTTTTGACGATAAGCGTCCTCGGCCTCACCTTCATGGTCAGCGCAATGGACCTTTTGACGCTCTATATCGCCCTAGAAGTCTCCTCCTACTCGCTCTACATCCTCGTTCCCCTCAGGGACGGAAGACAGCACAAGCAGGTCGAATCCGGCATCAAATACATCCTTTTCGGGGCAATCGCCTCCGGCGTCAGCCTCTTCGGCATGAGCTACGTCTTCGGACTGGCGCACACCGTCAACCTCGCCGACCTCGCCCGTATCTACCCCGCGATTTCGGCGGAGCCGATGGGCTTTATCGCGCTGGCCATGACCTTCGCCAGCTTCTTCTTCAAGCTCGCGGTCTTCCCCTTCCATCAGTGGACGCCTGACGTCTACGAAGGCGCCTCCAACGAAACCACCGCCATCATCGCGACCCTCCCCAAGGTCGGCGCGGTAGCGGTCCTCATCCGCCTCACCGGCCTCGCGGGGAGCGGCTCGAATTTCACGGTGTTCCTTGCGATTCTCTCGGCGCTCTCGATGACCTACGGCAATTTAGCGGCGCTGGCGCAGACCGACATCAAGAGGCTTCTCGCCTTCTCCTCCATCTCCCACGCCGGCTTCATGCTTGCGGGAATACTCTCCAACACCATCGGCGGTCAGGCCTCGGCCACCTACTACGTCTGCGGCTACCTCCTGATGAATCTGGCCCTCTTCTTCGTCATCTACAACCTCTCCGCGAACGGAGACAACGTAACCATAGAAAACCTTCGCGGCCTCCACAAAAGATCGCCGCTTCTTGCCTTCACCCTTGCCATCGGCGCTTTCGGCCTCGCGGGCATCCCGCCGATGGCGGGTTTCTCCGGGAAACTCTTCGTCCTCACCTCCGCTCTGGAATCCCACAACCTCTGGCTGGTCATCGTTGGCGCGCTGAACACCGCCGTGGCGGTCTTCTACTACCTGAAGATGGTCCGCGCCGCCTACAGCCCCGACCCCGACGCAGAAGGCGGAGAAACCGTCGCCATCTCGCTGGCCGCCAAGGCGCTCGGAGTCATCTTCATAATCGCCATAATCGCGGTGGGCGCAATGCCCGGCTTCTTCATCGACCTGCTGAAACACGGCATCTAAACACTTTACGACATAATGCAAAAAGGCCGGTTCCCGCGAAGGGACCGGCCTTTTTTTATTTGTGCAGATGATGATTTTACATACTCACCGGCATGGTTTTCCATTTCCGTCGAGGCCCCCGCAGCGAAAGGGCGAGGCAAAACCCTTGCTTTTAATTTGGCTTTGGATTTTTCCGTCAGGCGAGGCGCAGCCGAGCAAGGACGCGAAGGCAGTATCGTTTATACGGCAAGCGTCCGGCGCAGGCGGCAACGATGCATGGCGGGAAAAGCCGAAGCCAAAAACAACCGGGGGCGGAAAGGATGCGACGGATATTACTCGTCGCGCCCGCCCAGCATGCCTGCTCGAAGCATAAAATAAACAAGTTGCAGCGCGCTGCTGACGGCGGCGGCGACGTAAGTCATGGCCGCGGCGTTCAGCACCGAACGGGCTCCGCTGAGTTCCTCCGGGCCTGTGAGAATCCCCGCCTTTTCAAGCGACGCCATCGCGCGGCTGCTGGCGTTGAACTCCACCGGCAACGTTACCACCTGAAAGAGGACGACTCCGCCGAAGAGGAAGACGCCCATCTTCATGAGCCCGGCGGCCTTTATGAACATGCCCAGCATCAGGAGCGGGAAAGCCAGGTAGGAGCCGAGGGAGACTATCGGAACAAGCCCCGCCCGCGCCTTCATGGGTACGTAGCCGGCCGCGTCCTGCACTGCGTGTCCTGCCTCGTGGGCCGCCACTCCGACGGAAGCGAGCGAGCGCCCGGAATGCACCTCCTCCGAGAGGCGAAGAACCTTGGCGGAGGGGTCGTAGTGATCGCCGAGAAAGCCGTGGGCGACCTCAATCTTCACCCCGCTCAGCCCTTCGCTGTCGAGTATCCTTCTCGCGGCCTGCGCTCCGCTCAGATTCGAGCGGTTATCGACCTTGCTGTAGCGCGAAAAAGAACTCTTCACCCATATCTGGGCTCCAAGCGCTATAGCCAGTCCCGGCAGCCAGAAAACCATGTAAAGGGGGTCGAAAAGCATTGGAAACAAGTCCATTCTCCTTCTAAGACGTTAAAACATATTTAATTATATAAGGATTGTTTCGCGGCAAGGCAATAGAAGCAAGTCAAATATTACATCATTTCCGGCAAAGGTGGCAGCGCACCATTCTTCCTCCGGGCAAGATGAAGGGTTCGGGGACGCTGCTGCGGCATTCGGGAAGGGCGAAAACGCACCTCGGGGAAAAGCAGCAACCCTCGGGCCTCTTAACCGGGCTCGGCGCCTCGCCGCTAAGGCCTGCTATCTCCCCCACGTAGGAAGCGGCCGCGAAAAGCGCTTTGGTGTAGGGATGCAGCGGGGAAGCGAAGACCTCTTCGGTTTTCCCCGATTCGACTATCCGCCCAAGATACATCACCGAAATCCTGTCGGAGATGTACTCCACCACGCGAAGATCGTGGCTGATTATCAGGTAGGAGAGGTTTTCCTCTCTCTTGAGCTTGTCCAGAAGCATGAGTATCTGGGCCTGAACTGAGACATCGAGCGCCGACAGCGGCTCGTCGGCGATAATCAGAGAGGGGGAGACGGCAAGCGCCCTTGCTATGCTTATCCTCTGCCTCTGCCCGCCGCTGAACTCCCTGGGGTATCTGTCCGCGGCGTCGGGCTGGAGGCCGACCTTGCACAAAAGCTCGGTCACGCGCTTCTTTTTCGCCTCTCCCGAGGCCAGAGAGTGTATCTCAAGGGGCTCGGAGACGATGTCACCGATGCGCATTCTCGGATTCAGGGAGCCGTAAGGGTCCTGAAAGATCATCTGGACCTTCCGGCGAAAGCCGAAGAGTTCTCTGCCCCTCAGAGAGATGATGTCCCTGCCCTCGAAGAGTATCTCGCCCTTTGTCGGACTTTCCAGAAGCACCATCATCCGCGCGAGTGTGGATTTTCCGCAGCCCGACTCTCCGACGAGGGCGTGGGTTTCCCCCTTGTTTACGGTCAGGTTCACCCCGTCCACCGCCCAAAGATCCACCTTCCCGAGGCGAAATGACTTTGAAACTCCCCTCGCCTCAAACATCCTCACAGCTCCTTATGCAACGCGAGAGGTTTTGGCCGGGTGCTTGGGTCAGGGGCGGAAGACCTTCGGAGCAGGCGGGTATCACGAGCGGGCAACGGTCGCTGAAAGGGCACCCCGGGGGTATTCCGGCGAGCGAGGGGACGTTTCCGGGAATGGGCGTCAGAACCTCTCCCCTTCTCGGCAGCGAGCGGATAAGCCCCCTCGTGTAAGGGTGGGAGGGGCAATTGAAAATCCTCTCCGCGCTCCCCTCCTCGACCACGTAACCCGCGTACATGACGTAAACCCTCGCGGCGTGGCGCCGGACTATTCCGAGATCGTGGGTTATGAGCAGCACCGCTATCCCGCGCTCCTCCTTCAGCCTTTCGAGAAGGTGCATTATCTGGGCTTCCACCGTAACGTCGAGGGCGGTTGTGGGTTCGTCGGCGATAAGGAGCCTGGGGTTTTGTGCTATCGCCGAGGCGATCATCACCCGCTGGCGAAGCCCCCCGGAAAGCTCGTGAGGATAGGAGTCCAGCCTCTTTTCGGGCTCGGGAATGCCCACCTCGCGCAGCAGTTCGATTGAGCGGTTTCTGACCTCGTTCCGCGTGAGAGAGCCCTCCGGGTTTACCGCCTCGGCGAGCTGGAATCCCACGGTAAACACAGGGTTCAGGCTTGTCATCGGCTCCTGAAAGACCATTCCCGCCGATCGCCCCCGCAGCCTCCGGAGCGCTTCCCCGTCGAGAGAGAGAACGTCCTTCCCGTCGAGGAGTATCTTTCCTGCGGTGACTTTTCCGGGCTTCGGTATGAGGGAGATTACAGAAAGGGCGGTGAGGGTCTTGCCGCAGCCGGATTCGCCGACGAGCGCGACCGTTTCGCCGGAGTTGACGGCGAGGTCCACCCCCCTTACGGCGTCAAGAACGCCGCCGGGAGCAGGCCAGGAGACCTTGAGGCCGGAAATCAAAAGGGCGGGTTCGGGCAATCGGCTCTCCGAAAATCCCTGCGGTACGTCCATTCGTCAGGTTGGCTGGGAGGAGGGGTCAGCTTTTTTTGAGCTTTCTCATTTCGACGGCCAAGTCCGCCCTGGTGACTAGTCCCTTGCGGTCCAAAACCCGAAGGACCATCTTGAGCATCTCGTCGGTGGGGAGTTCCTCGAAGGCGGCCTTGTCGTACAGCCCGCCCTCCCTTTCGACCAGAACCATCTCCTCTTCATGGGAGACGGCCGAGGCTTCGATCTTGTCGGGAACCTGTCCGGCGGCTATGGCGGAACCGCTCTTGTAATAGAAATCAATCGCCCGGGCGATGGCCGATTCGGTCGCCACCGCAGGGTGGACCGAATACCCCGTCTGGAACTCGATCTCGCTGATTATGTCGAGATTGGTCGGATCGCTCATGACGAGAACTATCTGCTTCTTGCCGTGGGTGTCCCTCATGGCGACCGGAATGACGTTGTATTTCTCCGCGAGGCGAAGCGGAACCGTTCTCACGGCCTTTGGAGAGAGCTTGACCTTGTTGAAATCTACGGCGGGGAAGCCGAGTTGCTTTGAGAGTACGGCCAGAATCTCTTCTTCCTTGGCGAAACCCATGCGCACAAGGGTCGAACCCAGTTTTCCGCCCCAGGTGCTCTGGCTTTGAAGCGCAACCGAAAGCTGGTTTTCCGTGATAAGGCCGCCGTCTATCAATACTTCGCCAAGTTTTTTCCTGACCGCCATGTATTCTCCGAAGTGCTGGATATAAATCAATTTTTACTATCTTAGTAATAATACAATATTGCAGTAAATCAAGGGGGTAAATTTTCGCCTCCTGTTATATTTTTAAAAAAATCCACGATAACGCCGGAAATTTTACCGGTTCTCCCGAAGAAGAAGTGATCGGCGCCCTCAATCCATTCCACCCTAACGTCTCCGCCCAGTCCCTTGAGCCAATCCCTCACCTTCGGTGCGGGAGCGAAGCTGTCTTTGTCTCCCACAACGAATATTTTCGGAATGGAAGGATTAAGTCCGATTCCGCCGCAATCCATAAAACCAACGGGAGGCGCGATGCCCGCTACCGATTTTACCCTCGGATCGGCGTCGGACTCCGCCAGAGCCATTACAAGACCCCATGAATAACCCGCCAGATGAACTTCTTTCATTCCCTTGTATCTGTCAAAGATGAAATCCACTGCGGCCCTTACGTCTTCCTTCTCCAGCGCGCCGTCGTGCACGCCCTCGCTTTCGCCAGCCCCCCGGAAATTGAAGCGAAGAATGGGAAGACGAAGCTCTTCGAGCGCCCCGGACAGTTTTACGACGATATCGTTATGCATGTCGCCGCCGTAGAGCGGGTGGGGATGGCACACTATTATCGCCCCGGAAACGCCGGGAAGCCCCGGGTCCCAAAGTATCCCTTCCAGCAAAAGCCCGCCGCTGGGGAAGTTCACCTCTTCTTGTTTTCCGTTCACTCCGTCGCGTCTCCCGGCAGTCGTTCGTTGACAATCCATACTAACAAAAGTTCAACCGCACCCAAAAACACCCTTTTTAAAAAAATTCACTTCGGTGAAAAACCCCGCGCATTTGAATCGGCGCCGCAGCCGGAATTTAAGTAAATTCTTCGTTAAATCAAGAGTTTTCAATTTTTAAAACGTCGTTCAAATAGGTTGACTTGGCGCATGCCCGCTCATATAATCCGCTGTGCAAATTTCCACCAACCACAAGCAGGGCGGAGGATATCAAAGTGTCTGAGACCTATAGCAAATTCCAGGAATCACTTCTCGACAAAAACACCTTCAGCGTAACCTGGGAACTCGTTCCCGGGCGCGGCTCCTTCGAGGCCGCCCAGGACGTCGTCATGGCTTCCGCCGCGGCGGCGGCCAAAGGCGGCAAGGTTCACGCGCTGACTATAACCGACAATCCCGGTGGAAATCCCGCCATCTCGGCCGAAATGCTGGGCGCTGAAATCATGAAGCTCGGGATCGAGCCCCTTGTCCACTTCACCTGCAAGGACAAGAACAGAAACCAGCTCGAATCCCTCCTTTACGGCATGGAACGCGCCAACGTAAGAAACCTGCTCGTGATGACCGGCGACTTCACCTATTCCGGCTATCAGGGGCGCAGTAAGCCGGTCTTCGACATGGACGCCTCCCAGCTGGTCGGAATGACCACGGCCCTCAACAAGGGGCTTACGGTGCCGACCCCCAAGGGCTCCACCACCATCAAACCCACCCACTTCTTCGCCGGAGCCGCCGTCAGCCCCTTCAAGGCTCTCGAATCGGAGCAGATGGGCCAGTACTACAAGCTCAAGAAGAAGCTGGAGCAGGGCGCGCAGTTCATCGTCACCCAGCTCGGCTACGACATACGCAAGATACACGAAGCCCTCCAGATGGTTAAGCACCTGGGCTTTGGCGACGTTCCCGTCGTCGGCAACATCTACCTCCTCCCCCTCGGAGCCGCCAGGCTGATGAACCGCAACGGCCTTCCCGGCTGCGTGGTCACCAACGAGCTGGTTTCCGTCCTTGCAAAGGAAGCGGAGGCCGAGGACAAGGGCAAGTCAAAGAGAATCGAACGCGCCTCGAAGATGTACGCCTTCATGAAGGGCATGGGGTTCGCGGGCGTCCACATCGGCGGCCACGGCATGAAGTACGAAGAGGTCGAGATGATAATCCAGAGGGGCGAGGAACTGGCTCCCAACTGGATGGACCTCGTCGGAGAATTCAACTTCCCCCAGCCCAACGGCTGGTACTACTTCGAGAAGGACTCCAAGACCGGCCTCAACACCGACAAGCCGGTGGACCGCTCCAAGCGTCCCTCCTCTTCCCTCGGCTACAAGGCTTTCAGGGTCCTTCACCACTCGATGTTCGAGAAAAGCGGCTTCCTTTTCAGCCCGATGCGCGCTTTCGCGAAGGCGATCGACGGCTCCGCTCTGGAGCACCCCTTCACTCGCGTGGAACACCTGATGAAGGTCATCACCAACGAGTGCATGCACTGCGGCGACTGCGCCCTCTTCGACACCGCCTACGTCTGCCCGACAAGCCAGTGCCCCAAGAGCCAGCGCAACGGCCCCTGCGGCGGCAGCTACAACGGCTGGTGCGAAATCTACGAGGGAAAGAAGCAGTGCATTTACGTCCGCGCCTACCCCCGCCTCAAAAGCCACGGCGCGGAAGACACCCTCGGGGCCTACTACGTCCCGCCGATCAACTTCGACCTGCTCTGGACCTCCTCCTGGCTGAACTTCTACATGGGAAGAGACCACACGGCGAAGCGTCTGGGCGTTTTGCCCCCCGAGAAGAAGTAAGTTTGCTTTTCCATTAGAAACCGAGGGGAGGCCAAACGGCCTCCCCTCGTTGTTTTGGGGTTCGATGAGCAGGATTTTGTTGGAAGACATTCGGATAGTGCTCGTAGAGCCGCTCTACGGCGGCAACGTGGGCAGCGTGGCGAGGGCGATGGCCAACTTCGGCCTTGAAAAGCTTACCCTGGTGCGTCCGGCGGAGGGTATCTTTGAAGACCCCCTTCTTGAGCCCATGGCCCGTTCAAACGCCATGCACATTCTGAAAAACGCCGCCGTGACCGACGACCTTGCAAAGGCCCTCGCCGATACTGAACTTTCTCTTGGCTTCACTGCCAGAACCGGGAAGAAGCGAAACGACGGGATAGAACTTAAACCGGCCGTACGCGCCATCTCAGAAGAGTTCAGCGGGGCGCGCATCGCCGCGGTTTTCGGCTGCGAAGACAACGGACTCTCCAACGAAGACCTTGAGAAGTGCCACTGGATGGTCAACATACCTACCCACCCCACCCTCACCAGCCTCAACCTCTCACAGGCCGTTCTTCTCTTCGCCTACGAGCTCTTCTCTGTGGCCGAAGAGACGGAGGGCGCGCAGAAGCCGGAGCGGAAGCTCGCCACCGTCGAGGAGCTGGAAGGTTTTTACGGGCATCTGGGAGAGGTGCTCGACACTATAGGCTTCATAAAGGAGGATGACCCGGCGCGGATAATGAACGCCATGCGAAGGATATTCTCCCGAAGGCTCCCCGACCCGCGGGACGTGCACATACTGCGGGGAATGCTCTCGAAGGTAGTGGTGGCGCTGGAGCTGGCGAAAAAGCGTAAGGACTGACCCCTTACCTGTCCTCTTCCTTTTTTTCTTTTTCCTTGCCGATGGCCTCGTCGATCTTCTCTTTCATCTCGTCCTGAGCGCCGCCGAGTTTTTCGGTGACTTCCTTCGTTATCTTCATCGGCTCGAACTTCATCTCCTCCGAGCTTCCGCCCTGGGAAGCCGTCATATAATCTCCGGCGATGTAGTAGGTCAGGAAAAGGCCGAGAGCCAAAACTATCAGAATCCCAACGATCTTCATGAAAAACTCCTTAACCCCTGAAGCGGATACCTGAATAACTTTTACCGATTTATTCACGAATACTACACGGCAATTAAAATCCCCGCCACTCGGGACGCCTTTTTTTACAGAGTAAGACGGGATCACCGCCGGGTTTATAGCGCTTGTTGCCCACGGTATTATGTGATATGTCACTCAAATGAGTGGTTTTCACGTGAACGCGGGAGCCGTGCAATGTCTGTCCACAATTGCGAACACAGGGCCTACGACGGCTTAAATCGGTATAGAGCAAGAGCTAAGGCAGTGAAAGATAATTTGGCAAAATTGCAAAGCTGTAGAAAAAAGTTTTTAAGTTTGATGCCTAAGCTGGCAATTCTCATTGTCATCACAATCTTTGCCGCATGCAGCCGAAATGGGGAACCAGAAAGGACTAGTTTTAGTGAATGGGAAGTGCGTGAGTTCCCTGTTGCCGGCATTGCTGTTGATTTACCGAAAGACACTTACCGAGCGAGCGACGCAGTCGGAGGGATTAAAAGTGTTGTAATTTACTTGCATCCAATACGTCCACCGGTACTTCTGGCCGATAACCAGTATGGTTTAGTTATAAGAATGGCTTTTTTTTCAAAGGACGAGTTTGTTAAAAGAGCGAAAATTTCAAAAAATAGTGAATCGTATAGAACAGGGAATGAAGAAACTAAAATTTCCAGCGACTGGTATGATAATTACCATGCCAGCATAGATACTATGTTCTCTGGAAGCTGGATTTACTATCGGATGGACTTAACCCTTGATGATGGACGCATTCTGTCATGCTCCGCCGAAATGAGGAAAAACTATTATTTACCCGAGGATGATATTGCTATAAGACGAATTATTTCGTCTGTACGGGAATTACATAAATAGCCGGGTAGGTTGGCTTGAGCCGGGTAGGTTGGGTGGAGCGAAGCGATACCCAACAAACGGTCTGCGGACTTGGACAGGAAAGACATATTAATGAGCGCAAAAAAGGAACTAATCAGGGGTAAAGTGACAGTGTTAGTGGAATTCGACACAAATCTGGCAGACCCTGGGGCGCAAAAATCGGGTGAGTACTTGAGAGAACATATTCTCGACAGTGCTAAGAGAGCGTTAGACAGGAAGGATAAGGATGCGTTAATCGAAGTCCTTAGAGAATGGTTAGATGAGCGGTCCGAACCTAAGACGATGCTTGCAGTTGAGGTGATAAAGGAACTCAGGTTGACCGAGTTGCGGAAAGACTTGGAGGAACTTCGCGATGCTATAGAGAAGAGAAAAGCATTCAAACCATTCTACGTTCGCTGGGTGGACTCCGCCTTGACGACCCTTGGGAATTTTGGTGAGGTATAGCCGGGTAGGTATCGCTTCGCTCCACCTAACCTACGGACTAAAATCCCTTCAACAAGTAGGTGAATTTAAGATAATAGAACAATGGTAAAAACACTTCCAATTCCTGATCAAGAACAACTTAGAGCATTAACATCAGGGCTTAGGGATGTCTACGATCTTATTTCAGAATATGTCGGAGACCTAAACAAAGTCCCAAATTTTAGACAACATATCACTGTGACCAAGTCGCAATTGGCTGAGTATTTACGTATACACCCACAACTTATTGAACGACATGTATCTAAACCGGGTGACCCAAAATATCATGAGTTTCCTGTTCTAGAACGAACAGGCAGCAAATATCGAGTTTACGTGTCTTTTCGTGGTGAAGCACAAGATGTTGAAGAGTTCGACGACTTAACTGAGGCTACCGCTAGGTACCTAATGTGGTATTTGTGAGCCGCGTAGCCGGGTAGGTCGGTTTGAGGGACGAAAGCCGACATTGCATTGAATTACTTCCGGTATGCGATGGCGTCTATCGCCACGAGGGCGTTTTTGGGCAGCTTGGCCGCCTGAAAGGCGGCGCGGGCGGGGGGAAGCTCGGTCAGAAACTCGGTATAGACCTCGTTGACGGCGGCGAAGTCGTTCATGTCGGCGAGGTAGAGGGTTGTCCTGACGAGGTCGCCGTAGCCGGCTCCGGCGCTTTCGAGGAGCGCCCCGAGGTTCCTGAAGACCTGCCTCGTCTGTGTTTTAGCGTCCGTCCCGACAAGCTCGCCGGTCTTCGGGTCAAGGGGGAGTTGCATGGACAAAAAAAGAAAGCCCCCGGCTTCGATTCCCTGGCTGTAAGGCCCGACGGCCTTCGGGGCCTTGTCCGTCACAATCGCCTTTTTCATCTTCGCATCCTTATGAGGAAGCGCCCCGCCCCACGCGCATCACGCTGTCGATTCCCTTCAGTTTTTTTATTTCGCTGACTACCTTCTGGACCTTGTCCACGTCGGGAACCATTACGGCGAAGAGGTACTCGTTCTTGGAGTGCATGTGGGGTATGGCGTGGGCGCTGACGACCTGTATTCCGATATTGGCGAGGGCCTGGGTAATGTTGGAGAGTATGGCGGGCTTCGCGTCTCCGATTACCCGGAGCCTGACCGCGTGAGCCGCGCCTTCGCCGAGATCCCAGTCAACCTCTATCTGCCTCGAAACGTCGCTTCTCGCGAGACTCGGGCAATCGGCCCTGTGGACAGTGAGCCCCTGCCCTTTGGTTATGAAGCCGATAACCTCTTCTCCCGGAAGCGGCATGCAGCAGCGGGCGAAGCGGACCATGACGTTGCCCACTCCCTTTATCACGATGCCCTGTGATTTCTTGTGGGTCTTTCGCTCGCGCTTCGGCTCTTCCTCTACCTTTTCCTGCTCCACCTCGGGGTAGACCCTCTCGACGACGAGCCTGGCGTTGACCTTGCCATAGCCGACGGCTTCGAGAACCTCCTCGCTCTTGTTCACTCCGAAACGGTCGGCAATCTCGTCGATAAGTCCGTCCTTGATAGCCTTCGCGAGGCTCTTTCCCGCCTTCCTGAATTCCCTGTCGAGGATGTCCCTGCCGAGTTCCACCGACCGCAGGCGCTGTTCGTTGCGTATCCACTGGCGTATGCGGTTCTGCGCCTTCGAGGACTTTACGAACTCCAGCCAGTCGGAGCTGGGCTTTTGGTTCTTGGAGGTGATTATCTCCACCCGGTCGCCGTTTTTGAGCACCGTGGAGAGGGGAACCATCCTGTCGTTCACCTTCGCGCCCACGCAGTGGTTGCCCACCTGACTGTGGACGTTGTAGGCGAAATCTATCGGGGTGGAGTTTTTCGGCAGCTCCATCACGTCGCCCGCCGGGGTGAAGACGAAGACGACGTCCGGGAAGAGGTCTCCCTTGATGTTTTCGAGAAAATCCCTCGGGTCTCCCACGTCGCGGTTGGCCTCGACTACCTGGCGGAGCCAGTGGAAGATGGTGTCGGCCTTGGCGTCCGCGCCGCGCTTTTCCTTGTAGCGCCAGTGCGCCGCGATGCCCTCCTCGGCCACCCTGTGCATCTCAAGAGTGCGTATCTGCACCTCCAGGGGAAAATTCCTGGGGCCGATGACGGTGGTGTGGAGCGACTGGTAAAGGTTGGGCTTCGGGAGGGCTATGTAGTCCTTGAAGCGGCCCGGAACCGGAGTCCAGCGGGCGTGCACCGCGCCGAGTATCGCGTAGCAGTCGCGCACCTCGCCTACGATGACCCGGAAAGCGACCCTGTCGAAAACCTTCTCGAAGGGGATGTCCTGCGCCAGCATCTTGGAGTAAATGGAGTAGAGGTGCTTTAATCTGCCGGATACCTCGCCTTTTATGGAATTTTCGGCGAGCGTGCCGTCGAGTATCTTTTTGACCTCCGCGATATAGGAGGTCATCTCGCTCTGGGTCTTTTCGCTTCTGGCCAGGAGGTCGGCGTAGACCTCCGGCTCGGTGTAGCGGAGCCCGAGGTCCTCAAGTTCGCTCTTGAGCTTGTGTATACCGAGGCGGTTCGCGAGGGGGGCGTAGATGTCTAGGGTTTCCCGCGCCATGATATCGCGCTTTTCGAGGGGGAAGCGCTCGATGGTGCGCATGTTGTAGAGGTGATCGGCCAGCTTCACCATGACGACGCGCACGTCGCGGGCCATGCTGAGGATCAGCCGTCTGAATTTTTCCGCGTGGTCGGCCGAGGAGGTCGAGGTGGTGGAGTAGCGGATAGAGAGGACTTTGTTGAAGCTTTCGGCGATATTGGCGACTTCTTCGCCGAACTGGGCCCTGACCTCCGGGATGCCCGCCTTTTCCACGGCTTTGTGGAGGATGCCTGCGGCAATCGTATCCTCGTCCATATTCAGGTCGGCGAGTATCTGCGCCACCGCAAGAATATGAACGGTCTCGTCCTCTCTGGAAGCGGGTGCCTCGACGTTCGATTTCTGGGCGAAATCGAAGGCGCGGGCAATGAGGTCCACCCGGGCCTCCTTGTCCCTTTCGAGGAGTTTCCCCTTTAAGCTTTCCAGCGCCTCTACGGGACTCATGGAGAAGTTTCCTTAAGGAACCGGGAAATTACCTGGAGGATTTCCTCTCCTTCACGGTCACCTTGCCTTCGGCTATCTCGCGAAGGGCGGTGACGACAAACTTGTTTTTTGTCTGGAGGAGCGGAGGTGCGCCCTTGAGGAGCTGTTTCGCCCTCTGGGAGGCCACCATCGCAAGAGCAAAGCGGTTTTGAACTTTTTCCAGGCAATCTTCTACTGTGACTCGCGCCATTTTTATCCTCTTGCAGGAGCTTTGTTGAAAACTGAGGGTTTTCTCACGACGTTTTCAATAAGCTCCTTAGTTTGACCCGAAAAGATCGGGACGCATTTTTGTTGAACCTTTGTTTCCGGGCTTTCCGGCCAGAATGACCGCGCCCAAGTCCTGCACTGCCTTGTCGAAATTGTCGTTGACGATAATATAATCGTATTTTCCGGCCTGGGCCGTCTCGCCCCGCGCATTGTCCAGACGCCTTCTTATAACTTCATCGTCCACATCGCCCCGGAGGGTTAGCCTCTTTTCAAGCTCTGCGAGCGAGGGCGGCATTATGAAGACCAGCACGGGCTTTAAATCCGTCTTTTCGCGAAGGTTTAACGCCCCCTGAACGTCGATGTCCAGGATTACGTCATTTCCCTTTTCCATCGCCTCGTCAAGCGCCCGGAAACTTGTGCCGTAGAGGTTCCCGTGAACCTCCGCCCACTCGGCGAACTCGGAATTTTCCACCATCTTTTCAAAGACTTCCTTCGTCACGAAGTGGTAGTGAACTCCGTCGATCTCCCCCGGCCTCGGCGGGCGGGTGGTGTGGGATATCGAAAAGCTTACCGGCATCTCCTCCCGAAGGGCCTTTATAAGCGACGATTTACCGGCGCCCGAGGGCGCGGAAATTACAAAAAGGGCGCCTCTCCCCATCTATTCCCACTCAATGGTCGCGGGGGGCTTGGAGGAGATGTCGTAAACGACCCTGTTTATGCCGCGCACCTCGTTGATGATGCGGTTCGAGATGCGTCCGAGGACCTCGTAGGGGAGCTTCGACCAGTCCGCCGTCATTCCGTCGAGGGAATTCACCGAACGGACGGCGGCCACGTTTTCGTAGGTGCGCTCGTCGCCCATGACGCCGACCGACTTCACCGGCAGAAGGACGCAAAAGACCTGCCAGACGGCGTTCTGAAGCCCGGAGCCCGCTATCTCCTCGCGGACGATTGCGTCGGCTTCGCGGAGAACTTCTAGGCGCTCTCTCGTAATCTCGCCTATGATGCGGATGGCGAGCCCCGGCCCCGGAAAGGGGTGGCGCTCCAGAATTTCTTCCATCAGCCCCAGTTCCCTCCCCACCTCGCGCACCTCGTCCTTGAAAAGCTCGCGGAGGGGTTCTATCAGCTTGAGGTTCATCCTGTCGGGGAGCCCTCCCACGTTGTGGTGGCTCTTTATGGTGGCGCTAGGCCCTTTGAAGGAGACGGATTCTATAACGTCGGGGTAGAGGGTGCCCTGGGCGAGAAACTTGATGTCGCCGAGCTTTTTCGCCTCCCTCTCGAAGAGGTAGATGAATTCGTTGCCTATGATCTTTCTCTTGGTCTCGGGGTCGGAGACTCCCGAGAGTTTTTCCAGAAAGAGATCGGCGGCGTCGGCGTGGATGAGGTTCATGTGGTAGTGGTCGCGGAAGGTGCGCACCACCTTTTCGGCCTCGCCTTTTCTAAGTACTCCGTTGTCCACGAAGATGCAGGTCAGCTTGTCGCCTATCGCCTTGTGAAGGAGGAGGGCGACAACCGAGGAATCGACTCCGCCCGAGAGAGCGCAGATTACCCTGCCGTCTCCGACGGTGTTCTTCACCTCTTCGATGCTGGACTGTATGAAGGAGCCCATCGTCCAGATCGGGTCGAGCTTGCAGACGTCGAAGAGGAAGTTTTCGAGCATCTCCCTGCCCCTCGGCGTGTGTACCACCTCGGGGTGGAACTGGACGCCGTAAAAGGGCTTTTCCGAGTGGCCCATTGCCGCTACGGGGGAGTTTCCCGAATGCGCCATGACGTGAAACCCCTTGGGGAGGGCTTCGAGCCTGTCGCCGTGGCTCATCCACACGGGGACGCTCTCGCTTTCGCCGAAACCGGCCAGAATGCCGGAGGAATCGGTCACGGTAATGTGGGCCAGGCCGTATTCGCGCTCCGTGCCCGGAGCGACGCGCCCGCCGAGGAGGTGCGCCATAAGCTGCATTCCGTAGCAGATGCCCAGCACCGGCACGCCGAGCTCGAAGACCTCGGGGCTGATGAGGGGCGAGCCTTCCGCGTGGACGCTGGCGGGGCCGCCGGAAAGAACGATCCCCCTGGCTCCGAAGGAGCGTATCCTGTCCAGCGAGATGTTGCAGGGGTGGATCTCGCAGTAAACCCTGCTCTCGCGAATCCTTCTGGCGATAAGCTGGGTGTACTGGCTTCCGAAATCCAGTATCAGAATCTTCTGCTCGTGTATGTCGTGCATTGTCTGTCCGCCTAAACGGGCTCGACCCGGTAGTTGGGGGCTTCTTTCATAATGATTACGTCGTGAACGTGGCTCTCTTTGAGACCCGCGGGGCTGATGCGGACGAACCTGCCGTTTTTCCTGAGCGCGTCTATGTTCGCGCTGCCGGTGTAGCCCATCCCCGCACGAAGCCCGCCGAGAAGCTGATAGACTATCTTGGAAAGCGGCCCCCTGTTGGGCACCCTTCCCTCTATTCCCTCGGGTACGAGCTCCGATTCGTCACGGACGCCCTGGAAGTAGCGGTCGCGGCTTCCGAGCTTCATCGCGCCTATCGAGCCCATGCCCCTGTATATCTTGTAGGAGCGGCCCTGATAGAGGATGAGTTCGCCGGGGCTCTCTTCGGTTCCGGCGAGGAGGCTGCCTATCATTATCGAGGAAGCTCCGGCGGCAACCGCCTTCGTGAGGTCTCCCGAGTATTTGATGCCGCCGTCGGCGACAATCGGTACGCCGTATTTGTCGGCTACGGCGGAAGCTTCGGCCACGGCGGTAATCTGGGGGACGCCCGCTCCGGCGACTACGCGGGTAGTGCAGATTGAGCCGGGCCCCACGCCGACCTTCACCGCGTCGGCTCCGGCTTCGATCAGATCTTTGGTCGCCTCGCCCGTCGCCACGTTGCCCGCGATAATCTGGAGCTTCGGCCACTGGCTCCGAAGAGCCCTGACGGCGTCGATGACCATCCTGGAATGGCCGTGGGCGGTGTCCACAGCTATCACGTCGCAACCCGCGGCGATCAGCTTTTCAACCCGCTCGTCGCGGCCGGTGCCTACGCCTACCGCCGCGCCGACCCTGAGCCTGCCCATTGAATCCTTGCAGGCGTTGGGGTATTTGCGGGCTTTTTCGATGTCTTTAATGGTTATGAGCCCCGTAAGTCTGTAGTTGGCGTCCACCACGGGGAGCTTTTCGATGCGGTGCTGCTGGAGAAGCTCCTTCGCCTGTTCGAGGGTCGTCCCGGGCGGCACCGTCACGAGGTTGGTCTTGGTCATCACGTCCCGCACGATCCTGTCGGGGTTTTTCTCGAAGCGAAGGTCGCGGTTGGTGAGAATGCCGACGAGCTTGTTATCCTCGTCGATTATCGGGACGCCCGAGATGCGGTACTGGCGCATCAGCTCCATCGCCCGCTCGACCTTTTCGTCCGGCTTCATGGTGATCGGATCGACGATCATCCCCGCTTCCGACTTCTTGACCTTTTCGACCTCGTAAGCCTGATCCGCTATGGACAGGTTACGGTGGATAATACCGATTCCGCCCTCCTGCGCCATCGCTATGGCGGTGTTGGCTTCCGTGACGGTGTCCATCGCGGCGGAAAGGAGCGGTACGTTCAGGCGGATTTCGCGGGTGAGCTGCGTGGATATGTCAGCCTGATCCGGCAGAATTGACGAAGCGGAAGGCACAAGGAGCACGTCGTCGAAGGTCAGGGCGAATGGGATATTGCTGTCTAGCATGTAACCTCCACGTGCTTAAAAATAATATGGGTCCGCCGTAAGAGCGGGAAGGCTAAATTAATCGGCGCCAGTTGTCAAGGCGAACGAAATAACTTTATGGCAAAGGAGTTTTTTAGTCAGGGCTTGTCCGTAAATAAAACCTTCGTTCTCGCATCCGGCTTTTGGCCCGCTTTCGCCACTCATCAATCGCAAAACCTCGCCGTAGAACAACTACGCCTGCGGTTTTGCTCAATCTTCGCGACAAAAGCGCTCTCAAAATCCGGCGCGATCTCCGAAAGGCCTATTTACGGACAAGCCCTTAGCCGCGTCGAAGATATAGAGGTTTCCGGCGTTAGAATGGAGGACCATCCCTCTTTCGCCCACGTATGGTGCTGCTCCGACGCCGGAGCCAGTCGAGAAAGCTTCTTTAGTCACGCCGCTCTCGCCGTCGAGCACGAATATCCCGCTGTCGAAGTATCCCGCAATTATATCGTTTCCGGCCGACAACACGAAGGAGGGTGTTTCCTCCCTGCCTGAGGGAGAAGTCTTCCACAGCTCCTCGCCGCCGCTCCTTTTGAGGGCTGTTATCTCGCCCTTGAAGTTGCCGAAATAGAGTGCTTCCTTCGTCAGGGCGAAACCGGCGGCCCCGCCGCCTTCCTTTCGCCACAAGACCGCTCCGGTGTCGGCGTCGAGCGCCGCGACTGAGCCGTCCTTGGTACCGGCGTAGATGACGTTGTCCTCTATAGACGGTCCGGCGGTGACGTCGGGGAAAAGCCCCCTGTCGGCGACCCGGACCTTCCAGAGCTGCGTTCCGGATTCGCCGGCGATCTTCACCAGATACCCCTCGGAGGTGCCGAGATAAACCGAGTCCTTGTAGACGGCGAAGGAGGCGCCCTTCCAGATGGCGGATTCCCTCGGCATCCTGTCTCCGTACTGCCAGAGGGGGGTCCCGTCCCCGGCCCTGAAGGAGTAGAGCTTCTGGTCGGCGCAAAGGACGTAGAGGTTGTCGCCGTCTACGAGCAGGTCGGCGAAGACCGGGTAGGGAAGGGTCACGTTCCAGACTGACTTGCCGTTAAAATCAAGGGCGTTTACGTTCCCGCCCTCGTCCGCGACGATAATCTTTCCGAAAGCGACAACCGGCGTCGAGGATATCCCCTCCGGCGACCGAAAGCGCCAGACAATCTCGCGGCTCCCGAAGTCCAGCGCCGTGACGTAACCCTCCGAGCCGCCGACGATGACAAGACTGCCTACCGCCAGAGGGGCGCTGCGCTGCCCGAAACGGGGAAATCCTTCGGATGCCGCAAGAGTGACAATCCTCGGGTTTTCAAGGGACTTGGGCGCCTCGAATCCGGTTCTACCGGCCTTTCCCGCTCCTCCCCAGGGCTCCTTCGCCGCAGCGAGTTGTGCCTCGGAGGGCAACGGGTGCGGGGGCGAACGGTAGATACCCGCGTTCAGGACCTGACAGCCGAGAAGGGCGAAAAGAGAGGCGAAGAAGACCGAAAAGCGGATAAAGCGCATCCCTAACCTTCCGCGAGTCCGGCCAGGCGGGCCATGTTTTCACGTATTTTGTCGAATTCACCCTCCGTCAGCCCCGCGCCCAGCGCGACGACCTTCGCGAACTGGAGAGAGATGAGATCGCCGGGCGCGTGGGCGTCGGTATCGAGGACCAGCTTCGCGCCGGTCTTTCTCGCCATGGCGGCGACGTAGCCGTTGGTCAGGCTGTGGCCCTTTCTCGCGGTTATTTCGAGATGTACGCCTTTTTTCGCGGCGAGGAGGGCATCCTCTTCGGAGATGAGGCCGGGGTGGGCGATTATGTCGGCTCCCGCCTCGATTCCCGCCCGGTTGGTGCCGTGCTCCACCGGCTCCACCGGCGATTCGCCGTGTATCACGACGATCTTAGCGCCCAGTTCCCTCGCGTGGGCGACATGCTTTGCGATAGACGAAGGATGCAGGTGGGTCAGTTCGACGCCGGGAATGGCCTTTATCGAACGGCAGGCGCTGTTTTCCTCGCAGGCCTTTATGACCCTCGGGACGACGAAATCGAGGTTCGAGGCGTCGGCGTGATCGGCTATCGCTATGGCGCGAAGGCCGAGGCTGACCGCCCTCCTGATGAGTTCGGAGGGTATCAGCGCCCCGTCTGAGAAAATCGTATGAGTGTGGAGGTCAATCATCGTTCACCTGAAGCTCGTGGAGTGGAACTATGGAACTTTATATGATAACACGGAAAAACCGGTTGGGGGAAACCTAATCAACCTTGCCGGCTGTGCAGCTAACTTCGCGAACGGCGTTGGCGGGCCGCCTCGAACAGTATCACGCTGGCGGCTGTGGCCACGTTCAGCGATTCCACGCCGTTTTCCATCGGTATGGTCAGCCAGGAGTCGGCCAGCGCGCGCCACTCCTCCGATATTCCCTCCGCCTCCTGTCCGATGAGGAGGGCGAAGGGTTCGTGAAGCGGGCACTCTTCGGGCAGCTTGCCCCCTTCCCCGCCAGTTCCCAGAATCGGCATGGAAAGCGCCTCCCTAACGCCTGAGTTTGTGTCTACGCTGACAACGGGCAGGCGAAGCAGCGCCCCCATCGAGCCCCTAAGTGCCTTGGGGTTTCCGGGGTCAACCGAGGAGGGGCCGAGAATTATCCCGCCCGCTCCCCCAGCGAGCGCCGAGCGCGCTATCGTTCCCAGGTTGCCGGGGTCCCTCACCGCATCGAGGATGAGGACCGGTCTTCTGCTCTTCGCCAGCTCTTCGAGGGTGAACTCCGGAGGTGAGAAGACCGCGGCGACCCCCTGCGGGGCGGCGGTGTCGGAGAGTTCCTTCATAACGCCGCGAGATACGGCGATAAGCTCAACCTGCTTGCGGGAAACCTCAAGTTTTATGCGCTCGATCCTGTCGCTGTCCGCGTCCTCGGAGACGACGAGAAAAGATATCGGAAGGCCGCTTGCCAGCACCTCTTCGACGAGACGGACCCCCTCCGCCACCCATAGCCCCTCGCTTTTGCGGTGCTTCGAGTCGGTAAGGAGCTTTTTGACCAGCTTAACCCTCGAATTGGCGGTTGAGCGGATTACCTCTTCCATCACTTAGCCGCTCCCTTTTCGCGGTAGCGCTCTGTCTCGCTGTAGAGGCAGCCGCAGTAGGGCTGCCTGTACATGGAAAGCTCCCTGCTGCGCCTCACCCCCTCTTCCCAGTCGTCCCGCCAGTCCCTGTAGAGAAAGGGAACGTCAAATTCCTTCGAGACCTCCTCCCCCGTTTCCCTGATTAGCTCGTGCTTCTGGTATTTGCTGCACAGAAGGGAGGTGGTGAAGCAGTCGAATTTGCCCTTTTTGGCGACTTTGGCGGTTTCGCGAAGGCGAAGGTAGTAGCAGAGCCTGCACCGCTGCGTCTCCCGGTAGGCGATGGCGCGAAACCACTCGCTTATATCGTATTCCGGGACCGGGAGGAGCGGTGCGCCCTCTCTTTCGCAGTGGGCGGTCAGCGTCTCTCGCCTTTTTTCCCACTCGGTGTAGGGGTGGATATTCGGATTGTAGAAAAAGACGCGGGTTTCCGCCCCCTCCCCGGCAAGACCGGCGAGGGGCATTATGAGGCAGGGGCCGCAGCAGCCGTGGATTAGAACTTTCAACCTTCGCCTTTCTTCACCTTCACAAGGTTAGCGATAGTTGCTATCTTGCGCGATATGGACGATCTACGCAAGATTCTGGAAGGGATGCTTACCCCCGCGAGGCTGGAGCGCATAGCCACCGCGCTCGAAGCGAGGCTCGGGGCGCTTCGCGTCGTCACCGAAAACCTTCGGAACACTCACAACATGAACGCGGTCCTTCGGACCTGCGAGGCTTTCGGCGTCCAGCACCTCCACGTCGTGGAGGGGGAGAAGGATTTCTCCATCAACCGGAAGATAACCAAGGGCAGCCACAAGTGGATCGACCTCCACCGCCACGTCTCCATCGGGGATTGCGCCCGGGAACTCAAGGCCGAAGGGTTTTCCCTTTACGCCGCGATGCTGGGCAGAGGCGCGGTTCCCCTCGACGAAATACCGCTGGAAAAACCCGTCGCCATAATTCTCGGCAACGAGAGGACCGGCGTAAGCGAAGAGGCCGTCTCTCACTGCGACGGCTTCTACACCATTCCTATGCACGGCTTCGTGCAGTCCTTTAACATCTCCGTCGCCGCCGCGATAAGCATCTACTCCCTTTCTTCGCGCATGAGAAAGGAGCGGCCCGACCACGGGGCGCTCTCACCGGAAGAGAGGGCGCGGGTCCTGGGGGCCTGGCTTCCCAAGACCGCCCCCTACGCGAAAAAGATATCCAGGGTACTGGCGGAATCTAAAAACTCTTTATAACTTCCCTCAACTTTTCGGCCAGCGCTTCCTCTCCGCCTTCCTCGAATTTCATGTTGATGTTCAGCGAGACGACCGGGGTGTCGAGAGGCAAAAACGCCTCCACCCTCTGCATGTCCTTCTGCGTCGTCACGAGCGCGTCAGCCCTGGTCAGCCTGCCGAACTTCACCAGCCTGTCGATGTCGGCCTGCGAAAAGTCGTGATGGTCGGGGAAGGAAACCTGTTCCACAATCGTCCCGCCGAGCACGGAAATATCGCTGAAAAACGCCTCCGGGTTCCCTATGCCCGCAAAAGCGACGACTTTTTTCCCCTTGAGCCATTTGAGCGGGTGGCTTTCGCCCGTTACAGGGTTTTCGAGATGGTCGGGAAAGTGGGAGGCCGTCAGCACCGGGGCCTTGGGGTTGTAGCTTCCGAGGCGGCTTCGCAGTTGGACGAGGTAGTCTTTCCCCAATCCCCTTGTGCGCGTGAGAACGAAGATGTCGGCCCGAGAGAGGGCCAAAAGGGGCTCCCTTAGTATTCCCCTCGGGAGGCAGAAGCCGTTGCCGAAGGGCCTCGTCGCGTCGACGATGAGGACGTTGATATCCCTCTTGAGGCGGAGGTGTCCGAAGCCGTCGTCCATAACCAGCGCCGAAACTTTGAGATTTTTAACCGCTTCCCTCGCGGCTTTGAGCCTGTTTGCCCCGATAATCACCGGCACGCCAAGAGAAAGGAGTCTTTTTGCGTGGAGCAGCGGTTCGTCGCCCGCCTCCCTCGCCGAAAGCTTAACCGTTTCGCCGTCGCTAACGACCGCGACCCTCCCCTCAAGGGTTCCGCCGTAGCCTCTCGAAATCACGGCGGGTCTGAGCCCCTCGTTCTTGAATATTCTGGCGACGGTCTCGACTACCGGGGTCTTTCCCGTTCCGCCGAGGGTGATGTTTCCCACGCATACGGTGGGCACTCCGGCATGGCGGGAGGGCAGAATCCCTGCCTCGTAAAGGGTTCTTTTCAGAAGCTGGAAACCGGCGAACAGATATGAAAGGATGGTAAAGGGCAGAAGGAGCAGGGAAAAAGCCCTTCCGTGGTGCTCCCTGTTCAGAAATCCCTTTATCCAGAAATAGAAGTTCAAAAAATCGCCTCTACTGAACGGTTCTGGAATCTAAAAATGAAATGACCCTGTCTACGGAGCCCCTGTTGCGGCTCAAGAATTCACCTGAGGTCTGTCTTATTTTTTCCATTGATTCCGGACTGCCGAGGAGTTGCGTGGTTTTTTCGGCAAGGCCGCTTCCGCCTGATA
Source organism: bacterium (assembly GCA_004322275.1). Lineage (NCBI taxonomy): Bacteria > bacterium. The sequence continues at coordinate 67,225 of SCTA01000035.1, read as the reverse complement.
TCTCGAACCCGAGACCGAGATTTTTCGCCTCGGCGGCGACCTCCTGGGTGTTCCTCACGTGAGGGCCGAAAAGTACGGGTATTCCGGCGCTGAGCGGTTCGAGAAGGCTGTGTCCGCCGACGGGGGCGATGGTGCCGCCGACAAAGGCGACATCGGCCCCGGCGTAAAGCTTCGACAATACGCCCATCACATCGATTATCAGCACCTTGCCGCTCTCAAAAGCTTCGCGGATGCGGTGCGCCTTCCCTTCACCGAGTTCGCTCCAGCGAACGTAGCCCAAACCGGCGCTTCTGACGTCGGAAAAGACCTCTTCGAGACGACCGAGGTGGCGCGGCGCGACGACGCAGCCGATCTTTACCCCTTTTTTCCCGAGGAGGGAGATTCCGTCCAGAACCGCGCTCTCTTCGCCGGGGTGAGTGGACCCCGCGACAAGTATCTCAAAGCCCGCTTCCCTCGCTTCCTTCAGGGAGGCGGCTTCGGGTGAGTCGGGATCGCCGGGCTCGATGTCGAATTTCATGTTTCCGCCCGCGCGCACTATCCCTGCCTCGGCCCCGAGCTGGCGGAACCGCTCTGCGTCCTTGTCGGACTGGGCGTGAATCTCGCCGTAGAGGCAGAGGAGCGGGCCGACCACGGAGCGCATCTTGCGATAGCTGTTGAAGGTCTTGTCCGAGATGCGCCCGCTGACGAGTATCATCGGAACCCGGAAAAAGTGCGCCATAATCAGGAAGCCGGGCCATATCTCCGTCTCGGCGACGACAATCGCCTTCGGCCGCGCCTTCAGGAAGGCGGGAAGGAGGGTCCAGAAGAAATCGAGGGGGATTATTCTCGCGGCCCCGTAGCCCTCGACCAGCTTCCCGGCCTCGACGCGCCCGGTGTCGCTCATGGAGGTCAGAAGAATCTTCGCGTTCTTTTTCTTCAGCGCGCCGACGAGTGGAGCCACCGAACGTATCTCCCCCATGCTAGCGCCGTGAATCCACACCGCGCCTTTAGGCACCTTCCCCCAGATTCCAAGCCGCTCCCGCCAGAAGGGGCGGATGCGCCCCAGTTTCATTGCCAGCAGCGGCCACAAAAGGAGCACCGGAAGACCGAGGAGGTGAATCACAAGCTGGTAGACGAAAAATAACCGCTTCATGGAGAGGTTACCTCCAAAAGCTCGTCGGCGCGTTCATTCGCCGAGATAAGCCCCCTTCGCACGGATTCGCAGAAACCCTCTATCCCCTCCTCTTCCGAGTAAAGGAGAGGGGTTCCGTAGACCAGTTGTATGCGGGAAAAGGGCAGCGGCATCTGGAAACGGTCCCAGGAGCCGAAGACCTTCTTCCTTGAAGATGATACCCCCATCGGCATCACGTAAAGCCCCGTTCTCTGCGCGGCGTAGGCCACGCCGGGGTGGACGGTGTACCGGGGGCCTCTCGGCCCGTCGGGGGTGAAGGCGACTATGTTGCCGTCCTTCGCGTGGCGAAGGACTCCCCTGAGGGCCGAAGCGCCGCCCCTGGAGGAGGAGCCCCGGAGCGCCTTGTAGCCGAAGGGCTCTACCACGCGGGAGATCATCTCTCCGTCCCGGCTCTGACTGATGACGACGCCTATGTTCTTGTTGACGTGGAGCGGTATCGGGCCAAGAAGCCTGTTGTGCCAGAGCACCCAGATCGCCTTTCCTTCCTCGCCGTGGGCGAGCCGGTAGTTCTCGACGCCCTCCTCCGAAAAGCGGCAGGTGAGCCCGAGAAGCCTCAAATACCCTCTCGCGAGGAGGGGCGCCAGACCAAGGACAAGGTCGGCCAAGCTGCTACACCTCTCCGAACTGTATTCTGCACAGCCTCGCGTAATCGCCGTCGCGGGCGACAAGTTCCTGATGTTTCCCTACCTCGGTGACGAGGCCTTTCTTGAGAAAGACAATCCTGTCGGCGTGGCGGATGGTCGAGAGCCTGTGCGCGATGACGAAAGTCGTCCTCCCCTCCATCAGGAGAGTAAGGGCTGACTGAATCTCCTTTTCCGATTCCGAATCGAGCGCGCTCGTAGCCTCGTCCAGCATGAGTATCGGCGCGTTGCGAAGTATCGCCCTCGCTATGGCGATTCTCTGTTTCTGCCCGCCGCTGAGGGTGTCGCCGCGCTCGCCTATAACCGTATCGAAACCGTTTGGAAGCTCGCTTATGAACCTCAGGGCGTTGGCGGCGGTGGCGGCCGCTATGACCTCTTCCCTCGTGGCTTCCGGCCTCCCGAGGGCGATGTTGCTCAGCACCGTGTCGTCGAAGAGGAAGGTGGACTGGTTGACGATGGCGATCTGCGAGCGGAGGCTTTTGACGTCGTATTCCCGTATGTCGATCCCGTTTATCTTTATGGCGCCGGCGGTAATCGAATAAAAGCGCGGCAGGAGCTTGAGTATGGTCGATTTTCCGGCGCCGCTCTCCCCGACGAAGGCTACCATCTCACCCCTTCTGGCTACAAAGGACACTCCTCGTATCACCTCTTCCCTTGTGTTGTAGGAGAAGTGGACATCCTCGAAGCGGACCTCCTCCACCGGCGGGTGAAGTTCTTTGTCGCCTTCCGTCTCGCAGGGAGCGGGGGTCTCGTCAATGACCTCGAAGACCCTCTCGGCGGCGGCGCTCGCCTGCTGTATCTTGTTGTTCACCGAGCCGATCATCCTCACCGGCTCGCCCATCATCAGGAGGGCGGTGAGAAACTCGAAGAAATCGCCGGGCGTGATGACGCCGTTGATTACGTTGTTGCCGCCGTACCAGATTATCGCCGCGATGCCGAAGGAGGCGAGCAGCTCCATTATCGGAGCGGTGGCGCTGTTCAGCCGCGAACGCTTGAGGGTATGGTAAAGCACCTTGAGGCTCTGCTCGCGGAATTTCTTCTTTTCCCTATCCTCGGTGCCGAAGGCCTTGACCACCTCTATGCCCGTGAAGGCCTCTACAAGTACCTTCGAGATACCGCCTATCCGCTCCTGCGTCCTTCTCGTGTATTTCTTTATGAGGGCGCTTATGCGGCGCATCGGGTACATGGCGAGAGGAAGACTGAGCGAGGCAACGAGGGCGAGCCGCCAGTCCTTCTGGAACATGACTACGGTGAGGCCGAGCATCGTGACCGTGTAGCGTATGAAATCGACGACGTAGCTCACGGAGTTCTGCATGAGGGAGACGTCCGAGAGCATGCGGGTCATGAGGGAGCCGGTGTTGTTGGCCTCGAAGAAGGAAAGCTCCCTGTGCTGGATGCGCCCCATCAGGTCGTTTCTCATCTCCATGATGGAGACCTCCCCGACCTTTACCATCAGCGCCTGCTGCCCGAAGCGGCCGAGCCCCTTCAGAATAAAGAGCCCGATGACCACGAAGGGCAGAATTTTCAGCATCTCGCCGTCGTGGTTAATGAAAACGTCGTCGATGACCGGCTTGACGACCTTCGCCATCGCGGCGGAGACAAGGCCGACCAGCACGGTGCAGAGCATCGCGAGGATGATCGCCCACTTGTGGGGCTTGAAATATTTCAGGACGCGGCGAAAGAGCACTCAGCCTCCAACCGGGGCAAGCCCCATCCTCTGAAGGATTATCCTTGCGGCCCGCTCGCTCGCCCCGGGCTCGCCTATTCTTTCCCTGACGGTTTCGAGGCCCCTTTGCATCGCTTCCCTTTTCTCGCCCTCGTCCAGGATTTCGAGCGCGGCCAGGGCGGTCTCTTCAGCCGGTTTCTGGACGAGTTCCGGCACTATTTCCCTTCCCGCTATGAGGTTCGGAAGGGCGACGAAGGGGGTGGTGATAAATCTCCGGGCGATAAGCAGGGAAACGGGGTTCGCCCGGTAGACCACTACCATCGGGGTACCGACCAGCGCGCACTCGAGGGTGGCTGTGCCGGAGGCCACGAGGCAGACTCTCGACCGCTCCATCACCTCCTGCGCCCTGCCCTCGCAGATCTCCAGTGAAAGCCCCTTGGCGTTTCCGTAGGAAAGGAGTCTCCGGTCGAGACCCTCCGCCAGAGGGACCGCGAACCTTACCTTTCTTTCCCTTGAGATTATCCGCGCGGCCTCCAGAAGGTGGGGCCAGATGCGGGTTATCTCGCTCTTTCTGGAGCCGGGGAGAAGGCCGATCAGATCCGGCTCGGGGGAAAAACTTCTCTTTTGGAGGTGGTCAAGAACCGGGGAGCCGACGTAGTCGCACGAAACCCCGTTTTTCCGCCAGAAATCCTCCTCGAAGGGGAGTATCGCCAGAAGGTGGTCGCAGCAACCTCTGACCTTTTCGATTCTGGAGCTTCCCCACGCCCACGCCTTCGGGGGAATGAAGTAGATTACCGGCACGCGGGCTTTTTTGGCTTCTCTGGCCAGCATAAGGTTGAAGCCGCCGAAATCGACTGGGAGAAAGAGATCCGGGGGATTTTCCCGGAAGAGGGCCAGCATCGTCTTTTTCGCCCTTCGGAGGGCGGGGAGCTTTTCAGCGACCTCAAAGATGCCCATAGCGGATATCTCCGAGTAACGGCTGAGAATCCTCGCCCCGGCCTTCTCCAGGCGGTCGCCGCCTATGGCTGTCACCTCAAGCTCCGGGCGCATCTCAAGCAGCCTTGAAACCAGGTTTCCGGCGTGGATGTCACCCGAGGTCTCCCCGGCCACCACTGCTATTCGCGCCATCTTTCGTGTTTCGCCCTAGAAGGAAACTATCGAGATATTGTGCCTGTTCGCCAGACGGACCGATTCCGTCTTCTGGAAAAAGAAGGTCTTTCTCGCCTCGATGGCCAGTATCTTCGCCCTTGCGTCGATACAGGACTTAATCGTCTGGAGCCCGATGGCGGGCACGTCGAAGCGCAGATCCTGATTGGGCTTCGAGACCTTTATCACCACCACGTCCCCGTTGCCGAGGGAGCCTCCGCGAAGGATGCAGGAATCCGTGCCCTCGATGGCCTCGACGGCCAGAACTGCGCGCCTTTTCACGATGACGGTCTGCCCGATGTCGAGGCTCCCTATCTCCTTCGCCATGTGAAAACCGAATTCTATGTCGGATTTTTCTTCTTCGGTGGGAGTGCGCTTGGTGAAAACCTCCGGCTCAGGAAGGTAATCCTCCATGAACTTCGTTTGGGGAAGTAGGGTGACCCCTTCCCCGGCAAGCAGATCGGCGACCTTGTTCATGATCGTGTCGTCCTTGCGGTCGCGCAGGGACCAGAGAAGGCGCATGGCGGTCAGATCGGGCTTGATGTCGCGGAAGATGCGCATCTTGTTGACTTTGCCCGCGGCTATGGCTTCCGATACTCCGGCGGTGCGCAGAAACTTCAGAATCTTGCCCACCTTGCCCACCGGCTGCCAGAAGACCCCGTCCACAAGCTCGTTCAGGGATTCGTCCGCCTCCTCCTTTATCGCGACGACGACGGGCTCCACCCCCTTTTCAATGCACTTTCTCACTAGAATGAGCGGAAATTCGCCCGCTCCTGCAATGATGCCTATCTTCGACATCAGCGTGTCACTCCCCTCTGGCTCTTCTCCAGAAACTCCACGAAAGTCCTTACCTCAGCGTGGGTGAATTCTTCCATGGACTTTAATTTTTCTATGGCCTTAGTCAGGGTGTCGGAGCCCTGAAAGAGAAGGCGGTAAGCCGTGCGTATAGCCTTTATCGACTCCTCGGAAAATTCGCGCCTCTTAAGCCCGACGAGATTCAGCCCCGAGAGCCTTGCCCGGTTTCCGGCGGCGGTGACGAAGGGCGGCACGTCCATGACGACGACGGAGCCGCCCCCGATTATACAGTGCTGCCCGAGCCTCGAAAACTGGTGGACCCCGGAAAGCCCGCCCAGTATGACGTAATCCTCCACCTCGACGTGGCCCGCCAGGGTGGCGGCGTTGGCCAGTATGACGTGGTTGCCCACAGTGCAGTCGTGGGCGACGTGGGAGTAAGTCATAAAGAGGCAGTCGCTGCCGACCTTCGTTATCCCTCCCCCGCCGAGGGTGCCGGGGTTCATCGTGGCGAATTCGCGGATGACGTTCCTGTCGCCGATAGTGAGCAGGGTTTTTTCGCCCTTGAATTTCAGGTCCTGCGGCTCCAGCCCCACCGCTGCGTGGGGGAAAATCCTGTTCATAGCCCCGATGGTGGTGTAGCCGTCGATGATGGCCGCCGCGCCGACCTCGGTGGACTCGCCGATCTCGACGTTAGGTCCTATTACCGCGAAAGGCCCGACCTTTACCGTCGGGTGCAGTTTCGCTCCCTCGTGGATAACGGCTCTTGGATCAATCATACTATCTCTTCCCCCCTCGCCTTGTCGGTCATGAGAGCGGAAACCTCCGCCTCCGCGGCGACTTCCCCGTCGACGAGAGCCTTGCACTCGAAGGTCATGAACCCGCCTCTGCGCTTGATTATCTTCGCGTTAAGGTGAAGCACGTCCCCCGGAACGACTGTCTTTCTGAACTTCGCCTTTTCGATGCTCCGAAACAGGAAGAGCTTGTCGTTGGTATCGCTCTCCTCTTCGGAGGCAATCGCGAGAAGTCCCCCGGCCTGCGCCATCGCCTCTACGATCAGAACCCCCGGCATTATCGGAAGACCCGGAAAATGCCCCTGGAAAAAAGGCTCGTTTATGCTCACGCACTTTATAACGCTTATCGACTTCCCCTTTTCCATCTCGACCACCCTGTCAACGAGCAGAAACGGATATCTATGGGGAATCATCTCCATTATTTTTCTGATGTCCATCATTGGGGGTCCTCCGGCGGTTTGACGCACTTCATATCTTCCTCAAGGCTTTTAAGCCTTTTTTCAAGTTCTTTCAGGTTTTTGTACATTTCGGGGAGCTTCTTGTAAGCGCCCATCGTCCTCAGCCATTCCCTGTGGGGCTGGGGCGGCATTCCGGCGACGTGGGAGCCGGTTTCGACGGAATTGGTCAGCCCGGCCCTCCCCGAGGCGATGACCTTGTCGCCTATCTCTATGTGGCCCGCAACGCCGGTCTGACCGGCGAGAACGACGTAATCGCCGATTTTGGTCGAGCCGCTTATCCCCGTCTGGGAGACGATGAAGCAGTGCTCTCCGATAGTCACGTTGTGGGCGACCATCACCAGATTGTCGATCTTTGTTCCCCTGCCGACAAGCGTCTCCCCCAGCGCGGCCCGGTCTATCGTGGAGCCCGCCCCCACCTCGACGTCGTCCATCAACCGGACGATGCCTATCTGGGGAATCTTTTCGTGGCCCTCGGGGCCGGTGGCGTAGCCGAAGCCGTCGGCCCCTATGACCACTCCCGGCTGCAGTATCACGCGGTCGCCGAGGATGCACCTCTCCCTCACCGTAACGTTGGAGTAGAGGATGCAGTCGGAACCCGTTTTCGCCTCTTTCCCGAGATACGCGCCGGGGTAGATTACGGTGCGGGGACCGACGACGGCGCCCTCTTCCACGTGCGCGCCCGCCATTACGTTCACCCCCTCGCCGAGAGTGACGTTTTTGGCGATAAACGCCTCGCCGCTCACCCCGTTGCCGGGATGGGAGGGCGGATTGAACAGCTTCACCGCCCGCGCAAAGGCGAGGTAGGGATTTTTGGAGACGAGAAGGTTTTTACCCTCTACCCGGTCCTCCGGGGAGACGATAACCGCTCCCGCCCTCGTGGATTCGAGGGCCGGGCGGTATTTTCTGTTCGCGAGGAAGGATATCTCCTCCGGACCCGCCTCTCCGAGGGTGGAAACGCCGGTGACCGCAATCTCCCCGTCGCCGGCGAGTTCGGCCTTTAAAAGCTCCGCGAGTTCTCTGAGAGTCAGTCTTACTCCGCTCACTTTTCAGCCGCCGCCTTTTCGTCGTAAAGACGTATGACCTCGGCGGTGACATCGAGGGCGTCCTGATAGTAGAGCACCCAGACACCGGAGCTGTTGAGGATAAGGCTGTACCCCTCTTTCTTTGCGAGATCCTTTATTATCCCTTCGAGGTCCTTGAAGACCAGTGAGGTCAGTTCTTCGCCGGACTGGCGCATAAGCTTGTCGGCGGATTCGACCTCGCTCTGGTACTCGGCCTTTTTCTTCTCGAACTCGCTTTTTTTCGCGGACTTTGCCTCGGCGGACATGAGCGGCGACTGCTTTTCATAGTCGGCGATCATCTTCTTGAGCTCGTCTTCTTTCAGGGTGATTTTCTTGGCTATCGCGTCCCGTTTGGCCCGAAATTCGCCGCCGAGGCGAGCGCCCTTCTTCGACTTGGTCAGGCACTTCTCGAAATCGACCACGGCGATTTTCTGGGATTCGCAATACCCCGCCGTTGACAGCAAAGCGGCGAGAAAGACCGCCAAAACGATTGCCAGTGTTGTTTTCTTCATGGGAAATCTCCGTCTTTTCGCGTTTTAAAAGAATCCGCCGATGCTGAAATCCCAGCGGGAGTCTCCGCTTCCTTCCATTCCGTCGATTATCCGGCCGTACTCCAGCCGAAGCGGCCCCATCGGCGAAAACCATCTGAAACCCGCGCCGGTGGACATGCGAAGGCGCGAAGCGAAAAAATCCTCCCCGATGTCCCAGACGTTGCCCGCGTCCACAAAGAAGACCAGCTTGAGTTTCGCCTCTTTTACCAGCGGGTACAAACACTCCGCGTTGAACTGAACGTATTTGTCGCCTCCGAGAACCTCTCCGGTGGCCTCGTCTCTCGGACCGATGGAGCGGTAGCCGAAACCGCGGATAGTATACATCCCGCCCAGAGCAAAGCGCTCGTAAATCGGCACCTCCTCGTCGCTCAGGCTTTTAATGTGGGCTCCGTGTCCCTCGACCGTAAAGACCGAATCGAAGGGGCCGGGCCAGTACTTTTTTGCGTCCAGATTGGTCTTCAGGTAATCGGAATCGAAACCCATAGGCCCGCCCGCAAGCTCCGCCGCCAGCTTTACGTTTACGCCCTTCGTCGCCTCCCAGTAATTGTCTCTGGTGTCGTAGGTTATCGAGGGCGTTACGGAGGAGGTGATAATGGTGCCCTCCTGCTCCTGCACGCTGAGAGAAGCGGGATCTGTGCAGGTTCCCGCGTCGTACTCGCTCTGGGTGCAGACATCGTAAACCTCCGAATTGTCGAGCGAATAGGATATCCGGGAGCTCCACTCGTCGTTGAAGGAAAGACCCGTTTTCAGGCTGAAACCGTAGGATTTCCGGATAAACTCCGAGTACTCCTTGTAATTCTTGTAGAGATCGAGGCCAGCATATACCTTGCTGTCATAGACCCTCGGGTTGGAGAAGGAGAGCGTGTAGTTCTCGTTCTCGACGCCGAACATTCCATTCAGGGAGAGCTGGTAGCCGTAGCCGAAAAGATTTCTCTGGCTCAGGTTTATCATGCCGTAAATACCGTCCACGGTGGAGTAGCCGCCGCCCGCGCTTATCGTGCCGGTGGGCTGCTCCTTTACCTTGACCTCCACGTCTATAAGAGAGGTCCCCGGCCTGCGGCGCAGGTCCATGTCGACGGATTCAAAAAAGCCGAGCCGGTTTATTCTCTTCTGGGCGTCCTTGATGGCGCTGCCCTTGTATATTTCGCCTTCGGCGATCTCGAATTCGCGCCGGAGCACGCGATCCCTCGAAATGGTGTTTCCGAGCACGTCGATTCTTCCGATCGTGTACCTGTCGCCCTTTTCGATGGCGAAATTCACCTTCACAAGCAGTTTTTCACGGTCAAGTTCGACCTGCGGCCTCGCCCTGGCGAAGGCGTAGCCCTCGTCGGTATGGAGTTCTTCCAGCCTCCACATAGCCTCGCGCAGATTTTTGGAGCTGAACCGCTCACCTGTTTTGAGCGCGGCCGCCTCGCGCAGCTTCGCCTCTTCAAACTGCGAATCGCCTGAAAAGGAGACAACCCCGATGTCGTAAAGACGGCCGGGGGTTATGGGAATATCGACCCTTACGTAGCGCATGTCGGGGGTCAGCTCGACCACCGGCTTGTCTACCCTCGCCTCGGCGTAGCCCTGATCGGCGTAGTAGTAATTTATCCACTCGACATCCCTGTCGAGCTGCTCTTTGCTGAAGGAGGCGGACGTGGTGAGCCAGCTCCAGAATCCTTCCTCCGGAAGGAGCATTCCGTCGCGCAGGGCCTTTTCGTCCTCTGGCGAGACTCCCGGCAGGTTTATCTTCCGGACCTGGACCTTTTCCCCCCTCTTTACGCGAAAAACGAGGTCGGCCCTGTTCTTGCCGTCCTCTATCTTTTTAATCTCCGGGGTGATCCTGCAAAGGTAGTATCCTTTCTCAAAGTACTTCCTGCGCAAAATCTCCTCGGACTGCTCGACCATTCCGCGCTTGATAAGCTCGCCTGTCTTTAGGGGCAACTCCTTTTCGACATCCTCTTCCTTGATCTGGTCGTCCCCCTCCAGGGACCAGTCGTGAAGGGCGGGCTTTTCGATCACGATGAAGGAGACGCTGCCGTCGCTTTCCAGAGAGGCCGCGACCGTATCGAAATTGCCTGTGTCGTAAAGCGCCTTTATGTCGTCCCTGAGGTTCGCCTCGTCGTAGGCGCTCCCCGCGACGGTCTTTAGCGTAGACAAAAGAGGCGTCTCTTCGAGCCGGAGGAGTCCCTTTATCGTAACCGAAGGCACGGTCTCCTGGGCCGCGGCAAACGTCGCCAGCCCCAAAAGGAGCAGAACGGCAAGTAAACGAAATCCGGTTTTTATCAATTTATCACTTCTTTCACGACTCTTCCGTCTTCTATCGTAAGCACCCTGTCGGTCTCGGCCGCAAGTTCGAGATTGTGGGTCGCGACAACCAGAGTGACGCCGTAACACCTGTTCATGTAAAGGAGCAGATCCTGCACCACCTTGCCGGTGGCGTGGTCGAGATTCCCCGTGGGCTCGTCGGCGAGAAGAAGGGAAGGTTTCATGACCAGAGCCCGCGCCAGCGACACCCTCTGCTGCTCGCCGCCGGAGAGTTCCGAGGGACGGTGGCGGAGCCTGTGGCCGAGGCCGACGCCGTCGAGCAGTTCCTTCGCCGAAGCCTCCGCCTCACCCTGCTCCATACCCGCTATCCTCGCGGGCATGGAGGCGTTCTCAAGGGCGGTGAACTCAGGCAGCAGGTGATGGAACTGAAATACAAATCCTATCTTCCGGTTTCTGAAATCGGCCAGGTCCTGATCCCGCCTTTCAAAGACATCCTCGCCGTCGAAGAGAACCTTTCCCGAGGTCGGCCGGTCCAGGGTTCCGAGTATGTGCAGAAAGGTGGATTTGCCCGCGCCGGAGGGACCGACGACCGACAAAAGCTCGCCCTTTTGAAGCTCCAGATCGATTCCGTTGAGAACGTCTACACAGGTGTCTCCCTGCCTGAAAGACCTCTTCAGGCAGCAGACCCTGAGAAATTTTTCCATCAGGAATTTCTCCCCAAAACCCTGGATATAGCGCAGGCGACACGTCTCTCCCTGACCGAGGAGAGGATTTCCATCAATCTGGCGCTTCTGTTGACCAGTTGCCTGAGCGTTTCCACTTCCGCCCGCATGAGCAGGGCGTCTTCCACGACCCTCACCGTATAGGGTCTGTGCTTGTGGCCCAAAAGCCCCTCTTCCCCGAAAAACTCGCCCGAACCGAGGGTTTCAAGCTCTATCGGCTCCGCCCCGCCCGGCTCCTTTATGAAGACGGCCAGATGCCCCCTCGTTACGAAGTAGAAAAACGCCGCGGGATCGTCCTCGGAAAAGACCAGAGACCCGACGGGCAGCGACACGGGGGAAAAGCTCCTGCCTATCTCTTCCTTGTCCACGGGGAGGGCGCTGTCGATAAAGGAAGCCATTCCCTCCGGCAGCGAGCCGCAGACACCGTTTTCCTCGCCGAGCGTGAGGCGTTCGGTGTTCTGGAATAGCTGCCCCTCCTCCATGCGGAAGAGAGGGCGGACGAGGGAGATCGGGCGGTAGAGAAGGGCCGGGTCGGCGTAGGTCTGCGCGACAGCCTTGAGGGTCTTGTAATCGATGCCGGCGAGAGCCTCGAAATCCACCTCGTGCGGCGCCTCGCGCGTAAGTTTTGATTCCGGCTTGTCTTTTTTAAATACGGCCATCGTAACTTTCCTTCCTGGCTCACTCGTACCGGATGGTTTCGACCGGGTCGAGCCTCGCTGCCTGCCACGCGGGGTAGACGGTAGCCGCAAGGCAGACGAAAACCGAGGACAAGGCAATAACCGCAATGGTTCCGGCCTGCATCTCCACCGGCACCGCGCTCATGTAAAAAACGTCCGGCGGCAGGCCGAGGATGTTCGTGGACTTCAGCAAAAGCCCGAGGGATACGCCCAGAAAAACCCCAAGGACGGTTCCCGTCACGCCGATAAGGGCTCCCTTGAGCATGAATATCTGCATTATCGCCTTTTTCGACGCGCCCATCGATTTCAGTATTCCAATGTCCCGCGTCTTGTCCATCACCACCATGATGAGCGTGGAGGCGATGTTGAAGGCGGCGACGACGATAATGAGCCCCAGCACGAGAAACATCGTCAGCTTTTCAAGCTTCATCGCCCCGAAGAGGGAGCGGTTCATCTCCATCCAGTCCCTGACCAGATAATCCCCTCCGGCCTTTCCCTCTATCGCGCGAGCCAGAGAGGCGGCGTTCGCGGGTTCCTCGACCCTTATGTCGATGCCCGTGACCCCTTCCTCCATGCGGAGAAAGTCCCTCGCCTCGTCGAGATCGATAAGCACCCAGGCCGAATCGTACTCGTACATGCCGGTGACGAAGGTCTCAACCACGGTGAAGACCCGGAACCTCGGCAGAAACCCCGCAGGGGTTTCCGCTCCGCCGGGGCTGAAGACGCGCACCTTGTCGCCCTGCATCACGCCGAGGTTCTTCGCCAGCTCCGCGCCGAGGAGTATCCCCGGCCCCATTTCCCTCCCGGCCGTGACCGAAAGATCGGTTGAGTTGACCACCCTGTCGAGGTCGGGAAGGCCGCTTGCCGCTCCCGCCTTTACCCCGCGAAGAAGGACGCCCCTCGCGCTCTTCTTCGTCGAGATCATCATCTTGCGCTCCACGTAGGGGCGGGCGGACTTGACGCCCTTAACCTCAAGGGCCGCTTTCGCAAGCTCCTCGTAGTTTTTAAGCTCTTTGCCTTTGGCGGTTATCTTAACGTGGGGATTCGCGCCGATTATCTTCTCGCGAAGGTCCTTTTCAAAGCCGGTCATCACCGCCAGAACAACCACGAGCGCCATCACGCCTATCGCGACGCCGCCCACGCTGAGCCAGGTAATGAGCTTTATGAAGATCTCTCTTGCCCGCACCCGCATGTAGCGGTAGGCAATCCAGAGCTCAAAGCCCATCAGCCGGGACATTTACGCCTCCGGCCTCATGTGCGGGAAGAAGATTACGTCGCGTATGCTGGCCGAATCGGTAAAGAGCATGACGACCCTGTCTATCCCTATCCCCTCGCCCGCCGTGGGGGGCATGCCGTACTCCAGCGCCCGGACGTAGTCCTCGTCCACCCAGTGGGCCTCGTCGTCGCCCTTGTCGCGCTCGCCCGACTGGGCCATGAAGCGCTCCATCTGGTCTACGGGGTCGTTCAGCTCGCTAAAGCCGTTGGCTATCTCGCGCCCGGCCATGTAAAGCTCGAACCTGTCGGTGAAGCGCGGATCCTTCTCGTTTCTGCGCGAAAGGGGGCTCACCTCGACCGGATACTGGGTAATGAAGGTCGGCTGAATGAGGTGGGGCTCGGCGACGGCCTCGAAGACCTCCGCCAAAAGCTTCCCCCAGGCCATCTTTTCGCCTCCCTCGATATGGAGTTTCTTGGCGTAGGCGCGAAGCTTCGCTTCGTCCTCTGTCTCCGCGGCGCTCATCTCCCCGTATTTCTCAATCGCCTGGGCCATCGAAAGCCTGTCCCAGCCGGGCGAAAAGTCTATCGCCTTCTCCTGATAGACTATCTCGTGGCTCCCTTTCAGCTCTTTGGCCATGTTCACGAAGAGGCACTCGGTCAGGTCCATGAGGTCTTCGTAGGTGGCGTAGGCGAGGTAGAACTCCAGCATGGTGAACTCGGGGTTGTGCTGGTGCGAAAGGCCTTCGTTCCGGAAATTGCGGTTTATCTCGAAAACCCTCTCAAGTCCGCCGACGATGAGACGTTTCAGGTAAAGCTCGGGAGCGATGCGAAGATAGAGGGTCATATCTAGCGCGTTGTGGTGGGTGACGAAGGGGCGCGCCGTGGCTCCGCCGGGGATAGGCTGCATCATCGGGGTTTCCACTTCGAGAAAGTCCTTCTGGTGGAAAAAGTTCCTGATGAAGGCGACGATCTTGCTTCGCATCCTGAAGGTCTCGCCGACCTCGGGAGTCACGATGAGATCAACGTAGCGCTGGCGGTATCTCGTCTCCTTGTCGGTGAGCCCGTGCCATTTCTCGGGAAGGGGGCGAAGGCTCTTGGAGAGGAATTTCAGTGTTTTAACCTCGACCGTTAGTTCGCCGGTGCGGGTGATAAAGGGTTTACCGACCACGCCGATGTAATCGCCGATGTCGTACTTTTTAAAGGCCTCGAACCCCTCTTCGCCGAGCGCCGCCTTCTGTACGAAGACCTGCTGCTGCCCGGTTCTGTCCGCGAGCTGGACGAAAGCCGCCTTGCCGAAGCTGCGCACCGCCATGATCCTGCCCGCGAGGGAGTAGGTCTTCTCAAGCGCCTGCAACTCTTCGCCGGTGAGGCTGCCGCACTCCTTTTTGACAATCCCGGCGGTGTGTTCGGGCTTAAAGTCGTTCGGATAGGGGTTCTGCCCGGCTTCGCGCATGGCCTGGGATTTCTCCAGGCGCTGGCGTATCAGCGGATTGTCGTACCTTGTTTCCATCTATTTCGCTTCCTTCAAAAGTTGCACAAAAAACCGTCTCTTCAGGGCTCTATCTCTTCGACCCTTCTGATTGAAACGCACTTGCCCTCGGACACCTCAAGGAAAACGCCCATGAGCGTCCCTCTCCCCTCGGCGCTCGGGGAAGCGCCCGGCATCCCGGTCAGAAAACGCCTGATGCTGGCGTTTCTCTCGATTCCTATGACCGATTCCCGGTCGCCGGTCATCCCCGCGTCGGAGATGAAGCCTGTCTTGCCGGGAAGTATCCTCGCGTCGGCGGTGGGGACGTGGGTGTGGGTTCCCAGCACCGCCGAAACCCTTCCGTCAAGGTAATAAGCCAGCGCGGCCTTCTCGCTGGTAGCCTCGGCGTGGAAATCCACGATAATCGTCTGCGCTCCGGCGCTTTTGAGGCTCTCGATGGCTTTGTCGGCCGCGACGAAGGGGTGCTCGGAGGGAGCCATGAATATTCTCCCGACGAGGTTAATCACCCCTACTTTGACCCCCGCTGCCTCGCGGAGGCAAAACCCCTTCCCCGGCACTCCCGGCGAAAGGTTGGCGGGCCGAAGGACCCTCTCCGAATCCTCCAGAAGATCGACAATCTCCCTGCGGTCGAAGCTGTGGTTTCCGCCGGTGATAACGTCCACCCCGGAGGCGATTATCGCCTTCACATTCTGGGGGGTTATTCCGAAACCCCTTGAAGCGTTCTCTCCGTTGGCGACTACGAAATCCGGGCTGAGGCGCTTTTTAAGCTCGGGGAGGACCGCTTTAAGAGTCCTGAGCCCCGCCCCGGAGACGATGTCGCCGACGAAGAGGATTTTCATTATTTCGCGAAGTCCACCGCGCGGGTCTCGCGTATGACGGTAATCTTTATCTGGCCGGGATAGCTCAGTTCCTGCTCGACCTTTCTCGCTATGTCCTTGGCGAGGAGGAAGGCGCCGTCGTCGTCCACCTTGTCGCTCATGACCATGATGCGAAGCTCGCGCCCGGCCTGTATCGCGAAGGACTTGGCTACCACGTCGAAGCTGTTGGCTATCTTTTCGAGGTCTTCAAGGCGTCTTACGTAGGTTTCGAGCATCTCGCGGCGCGCTCCGGGCCTCGCGGCGCTAAGGGCGTCAGCCGCCTGCACGAGAACGTCGAGGACCGAGGTCGCCGGGGTGTCGTCGTGGTGGCTGGCGATGGCGGTAATGACGGCCTTGGGCTCGCGGTTCTTGCGGGCGAGTTCCGCGCCGATGACGGCGTGGGAGCCCTCCACCTCGTGGTCTACCGCCTTGCCGATGTCGTGAAGCAGCCCCGCCCTCTTGGCGAGCTTTACGTTCAGGCCGAGTTCGGCGGCCATGATGCCGCACAAAAAAGCGACCTCTATGGAGTGTTCGAGAACGTTCTGGGCGAAGGAACTGCGGAATTTGAGCCTTCCGAGGAGGGTGACGAGTTCGGAGGCTATTCCGTGGACGCCTACGTCGAAGGTCGCCTGCTCACCGGCCTCCTGAATCTCCTTTTCGATGTCCTTCTCCGCCTTTTCGACAACCTCCTCGATGCGGGCGGGGTGGATTCTGCCGTCGGCGATAAGCCTTTCGAGCGCTATGCGGGCCACCTCCCTGCGGACGGGGTTATAGCCGGAGAGAAGAACAGTCTCGGGGGTGTCGTCCACTATGAGGTCTATGCCGGTGGCTGCTTCGAGGGCGCGGATGTTTCTGCCCTCTCTGCCGATGATCCTGCCCTTCATCTCTTCGTTCGGCAGCTGCACGGAGGAGACGGTCTTTTCATGGACGTACTCTCCGGCGTAGCGCTGAATCGCGAGACAGATGTATTCCTTGGCCTTCTTGTCGGCCATTTTCTTGGCTTCTTCGTCTATTTCCCTGATGGACCTGGCGGCCTCGTGGCGCGCCTCGCTCAGGAGGTTGGCCTTCAGTTCTTCCTTGGCTTCCTCGGCGGTAAGCCCTGCAACCCTCTCCAGGGTCTGCAATATCTCTTTTTCCATCTCGCCGATCTTGCTCTGCTTCTTGTCCAGCTCGCCCTGACGCTGGCTCAGGCGCTTTTCAAGCTCGTTGAGTCTTTCGTCGCGCTTGTCGAGGTTATCTTCCTTGCGGATAAGATTTTCCTCTTTTTGCTGAATCCTTTTTTCCTGATTCAGGACCTCGGTCTTCTTGTCCTCCGTTTCCTTTTCAAAACGGGTTCTCTGGGCGAGAAGTTCTTCCTTGGCCTTTAGATCGGCCTCCTTGCGTATAATCTCGGCCTGCTTGCGGGCTTCGGTTATAAGCTCGCCGGCCTCCCCGGCCTGACTCTGAGGAGTTTTCCCCTTAGACTGGATGATAATCCAGACAAGGACAGCCGCGATAATCGCCAGAACGATGACGGCAATTGTGGTGATTTCCAAAGGATTCTCCCTTCAATGAAAGGATCGTAGAAACGACCCTGAAAACGGGTTTGGGAACTGCTTTTACAGGGAGAGAGCGGGATGGAGTGGAGGAACAGGCCGAAGGGGCAGAGAGGGACGGCGGCTATGCGCCGTCCCCCGAAAAGCTCCCCGCCGTTGCCGTGTCAATGAGGTTCAGTTGAACCATTCCCGGAAAGGTGGGCGTCCCGCGACTGCTTATCGGCTCCCAGCTTAAGGGCATGCCGGCCACAATCTCCAAAGGACTCCCTATTAGTTTTCATTGGCTCAACAGATTTCCGTATGATCACGAACACAGCAGGGAAAACCGGCCTTACTAAGCGTTTTGAATCTCGGGGCTGGCCCTTGATATGCGTTCAAGCATGCGCCGGGCCCGCGTCTCAACGTCATCGGCAAGCGCCAGCACCTTCTGGCTGTTTTCCGCTCCGGCCTCGGCCGGAGCGGTCACTTCGCTTGCGATGTCAAGAGCGGCGAGAACGGCTACTTGCAACGGCGACGCCGAGGGAGAAGCGTTGGCGACTTCCCTCATCCGCGAATCGACGTATCGGGCGAGATCGCGAACGAAGGTGTCATCCATCTCCGCTCTTAGCGAGTATTTTTCGCCGAAAATGTCAACTTCGCATATCTTCAATCTTCAACTCCGGCTTCTTTGAGTTGCAAATCCCTGAGTTTACCGACAACCCCTTCGATCCTGGCGAGACAGTCGCGCATCTTTTCCTTACGGGAGCGCAACCGCTCAAGCTCTTCCTGCAATCCACCGATTTGAAGCGTCTGAAGCTCCAGACGCTCCCGGAGACCCTTGTTCTCCTCCCTGAGCCGCTCATATTCATCAGCGAAACGGCCCAGTTCTCTCTCCAGAAGTTCCAGTTTTTCCAAATGCATAGACTTCTCCATGCTCCTTTGCAAATCCTAAACCGGAGCGGGTTTTTAGTCAAGTGTCAAACGGCCTCTAAACCCCGCTTCGGGGCGCGGCCGCGACCATAAAAAAATCTGCCGTGAAAGAGGGTTTCAGCCCCCGTGAGCCCGGTACCAGTCCGGGCCCCAGCCCGCTTCAACCTTGAGCCGGACTTTCAGCTTCGCGGCCCCCTCCATCGCTTCGACCAGTATTTCCCTGGCCTTTTCGACCTGTTTTTCGGCGACCTCAAGGACCAGTTCGTCGTGGACCTGCAAGGTGAGCCTCGCATCGACCTTGTCCGAGCGCATCGCGTCATCCGCCATCAGCATGGCGCGCTTGATTATGTCGGCGGCGGAGCCCTGAATCGGCGAATTCACGGCAAGGCGTTCGCCGAACTCGCGATCGGCGCGGTTTTTCGACTTGAGCTCGGGTATCTGCCGTATCCTTCCGAACAGGGTCGTCGAGTACCCCTTCTCCTTCGCTTCGGCTACGAGCTTTTCCCTGATCCGGAAGACGCCGGGGAAGCGCTTCATGTAGCGGTCGATCATCTTTTTGGCGTCGGACTGGCTGACGCCGAGCTGTTTCGCGAGGCCGAAGGGGCTTATCCCGTAGATGATTCCGAAGTTGACGGTCTTGGCCTGCCTTCGCATCTGTGTTGTGACGCCGAGAGGCCCCACGTCAAAAAGCCTCGCCGCCGTCTCCGAGTGTATGTCCCTGCCGCTGGCGAAGAGCGAAACGAGGTCGTCGTCGCAGCTCAGGTGAGCGAGGATGCGAAGCTCTACCTGCGAATAGTCCGCCGAAAGGAGAAGATAGCCCGGCTCGGCGATAAAGGCTTCCCTGATTCTCTTCCCCTCCTCACCGCGTATCGGGATGTTCTGGAGGTTCGGATTCGAGGAACTCAGCCTGCCGGTGGCGGCGACCGTCTGCTGAAAGACGGTGTGGATTCTTCCGTCTGGGGCCACGAGCTTCGGCAGGGCGTCGATGAAGGAGGATTTGAGCTTGGAAAGCCCCCTGTGCTCGATGATGACCGCCGGAAGCTTGTGCTGGGCGGAAAGCTCCTCAAGCACCGAGGCGTCGGTGGAGTGGCTGCCGCCTGCGGTCTTCCTCACGGGGGCGAGGCCGAGCTTCTGGAAGAGAATCTCGGCGAGCTGTTTGGGGCTCTGGGGATTGAACTCCCCTCCCGCGAGGCCGAACATCTCGCTTTCGAGCGTTTTCAGCCGTCCCTCGAATTCAAGGCTGAGCCCGGAGAGCTTTTCCCGGTCCACCTTGACTCCCGCCGCCTCCATCCTCGCCAGAACGCCGATCAGGGGAATCTCGACCTCCCTGTAGAGCGGCCAGAGCCCCTTTTCCTCCAGCTCGCCCTTCATCCGGACGGCCAGGGCCAAAAGCCCCTCGCCCGTCTTTGGGTCGAGGGAAAGCTCCCTGTCCTCGGCAAGGGAAACGAGGTCATAGGAGCGCCTTCCGGGGAAGAGCATGTAACCCGCAAGCTCGGTATCGATCTCTATCATTCCCGAGGTCAGCCCGGCTCTCTCCCACTCTTCCCGGTAAGCCTTGAGGCCGTGGCCCACGACCCTTGAGCCGGGGGGAATCTTTACGGGGGTTTCCGGCGAAATCGGCCCCGCGCCGTCGCAAAGGAAAAGGCCTTCGGGCGTGAAAACGGCCGAAACCCAGCTTGAGGGAATCACCTCCTCCGTCCAGGTTCGGGAGGCGGTCTCGCTTTCGGCGGGCTTTACTACCGGCACCTCAAGAAGGCCGAGGTCCCGCAGGAACTTGTGAAACTCAAGCTCCCTGAAAAGGGAGGCGAGCCCGGCGGCGTCCACCGGCTTTCTGTCGAGATTATCGCCGATATCGCCTACGTCGATATCCGTCTCGATGGTGACGAGAGGCACGTTGGCGCGTATTCTGGCGAGATTTTCCCGGAAGGCCTCTCCCCTCTTGCCGCCAAGCTCGTCGGCGTGGGCGATGAGGGCTTCGAGATCGCCGTAATCGCCGAGAAGCTGCGCGGCGAGTTTCCGCCCGACTCCCGGCACGCCGGGGATGTTGTCCACCTTGTCGCCGGTAATCGCCAGCAGGTCAACGACCTGCTCCGGCTTCACCCCCATTCGCTCGAAGACCTCGTCCGGACCCGTCACGAGGTCGCGCATGGTGTCGAGGAGCTTTAGCCTTGGGCCGACGAGCTGGTAAAAATCCTTGTCGCCGGTGACTACGGTCACCTCGTCGCCCCGGTCGAGCGCTTTTTTCGCAAGGGTTCCGATGAGGTCGTCGGCCTCGATGCCGGGGACGATGAGCACGGGAATGCCCATCGCCTCCAGGACTCTGTGAACGTAGGGAATCTGGATTATCAGGTCTTCCGGGGGCCGTTCCCGCTGGGCCTTGTACTCGGAGTAGAGGGTGTGTTTTCGCGTGGGGCCGGGAGGGTCGAAAACTACGGCGAGAAAATCCGGCTTCTCTTCCTTTTCAAGCCTAAGGGCCATCGAGGTGAAGCCGTAGACCGCCTGGGTCGGAAGCCCCCTGGAGGTCTGGAATCCCCGTATCGCGTGGTAGGCGCGGTAAAGGAGGTTAGATCCGTCCACCAGGTAGACCCGGCCCATGACTTATTTTGTCACCGTAAAGGAGGCCGCGTAGATCGTTTCACCTTGGGAATCGCGCACGACGACGGTCCATTCGCCGAGGTTTTCCGGAGGGATGTTGGTGTTGGACCAGGTGCGCCAGCTTTCCCCCTCGATGTGCAGCGTGACTTCGTTCACCGTCTGCCCGTTGTAGAGCCAGGTGTGGGTAATGTCCTGCGGAGTTTCGGCGCCCACGACGTTTATGAAGAAGTAGAGGTTGCCGACCTTCGAGTCGAAGGCCGAACCGTCGCCGATGGGCTCCCTGCCGACTATCTGGCGGGTGAAGGCGTGGCGGGTCACCGAGGGACCCGCGAAGGCGAAGGCCGCGAAAAGCAGCAGGATGAGAAAGAGGGCGGCGCGCTTCATCTTTGCTGTTCCGGATCTTCCCTGACTTCCTTGTGGAAGAGGGCGAAGGCCATGGCGGGTCTGTGGGAGCCCTCCCTCATGGCGAAATGAAAGCCGTCGAAAATCCACCCCTCGGCGGCTTCGGCGTTCAGCATCCGGGTGAGGCTGTCGTCGGTCACCGACGAGGTCTCAACGACCCTGTATACGCATTTCGAGGAGCAGGGCAATTTCTAATCCTGCAGGACTTTGGCGGCTTCGGGCGCGAAGTAGGTGAGGATCATGTCCGCGCCGGAACGCTTTATGGAAAGGAGCATCTCCATCATCAGCCCGGTGCCGTCGCCCCAGCCCAGCCTGTCCATCGCCTTTACCATCGAATACTCGCCGCTTACGTTGTAGGCGGCGGTGGGCATGCCGAAGCGGTCCTTTATCAGGCGGATTATGTCGAGATAGGGGAGCGCTGGCTTCACCATCACTATGTCCGCCCCCTCCATCACGTCGAGCTCTACTTCGCGAAGGGCTTCGAGGGCGTTGGCGGGGTCCATCTGGTAGCTGCGCCTGTCTCCGAACTTCGGCGGCGACTCGGCGGCGTCGCGAAAAGGCCCATAAAAGGTCGAGGCGTACTTCGCGGCGTAGGCCATCACCGGAATGTGGCCGAACCCCTCGCAGTCGAGGCCGTCGCGTATCGCGCCGACCCTGCCGTCCATCATGTCGGAGGGGGCGACCATGTCCGCCCCGGCGACGGCGTGGGAGAGGGCCTCCCTGACCAGAAGTTCGAGGGTAGCGTCGTTGTCCACGTCGCCGTTTTTAATCGCGCCGCAGTGGCCGTGGTCGGTGTACTCGCACATGCATACGTCGGTGATGACGCACATCTCCGGCACCGCGTCCTTTATCTTCCGTATCGCCCGCTGGACTATGCCGTTGGGGTCGAAACCCGAGGATCCGATGGCGTCTTTCGTATCGGGGATCCCGAAAAGCAGCACCGACGGAACGCCGAGGGAGAAGGCGTTTTTAGCCTCCTTCACCGCCTCGTCGATGGAAAGCTGGCACTGCCCCGGCATCGAGTTGATGGGCACGCGAACCCCCTCGCCCTCGCGGACGAAAAGGGGATAGATGAAATCGGCGGGGGAAAGCGAAGTCTCGCGGACCATCCGCCGTATCGTATCGTTGGCGCGCATGCGGCGCATTCTTACTCTTGGAAATTCCATTTATACAGCCCTTTCAAATCCTTCCGGGAGGTCTATGAAAAACGTTAAGAGAAGCCCCGGTTTCAAGGAGACGCGCAGCGAGAAGCGAGACATAACCGTTTGTTAGGCGAGCTTTCGAGCGAGCACGCGACGAAGAAAACGAGGCTCGCAGTAGTTTTTCGACGACCTCCTAACCATAGCGGTAGCAGATTCCCATCCCGCCCATCGGATTGCGCCAAGCGATTACCGAACGTGGGCAGACGGCCCTGCAACCGCCGCATTCAAGGCAGTTTTCGTAGGAGACGCTGATTTTCTGCCCCTCTTCGCTCCAGGTGTAGGTTCGCGCCGGGCAGACAGTGGTGCAGGGCTTTGCGGCGCACTCCAGGCAGACGGAGGGGTCGGCTATCTCAAGGTGGGGAGTTTTGTCCACCCTGGTTTCGTTGGCGTAAAGTTTCTCTTCTATTGTTTTCTTGGACTCTGGGCTCATAATTTTCTTCCTGAAAAGCTCTTTGATATTTACCAGTTGCGAGCCAAATATTCCAGTACTTTGTCCGATTTTCCGTAACCGAATATTCTGAGGGCGCTACGGAGTTTTATGGCCGTCATGGCGAAGGGCAAAAGCCCGATTCTGCGGTTGAAAAGGTCCATCAACTCGTCTTCGGTCGCGGTGGTATTCCCTATCTCCAGGGTCTTTTCGGCCATCGCGCTCACCGCCGAGGGCCAGGAGGAGAAGATTTGCGGGCTTTCGCGCAGAAAATCGGGCCAGTCGCGGAACCTCTCCATGTCCTTCATCACGAAACTCTCGTCGAGCTTTCTTTTGTAGGCGCTGAGGGCGGCCGAGGAATAATCGCCGAGCGTCCTGGCTTCGGCGGCGGTCTCGCCCGCGAAGATTCCCGAGGCCATCGAGAAATTCGTCCCTTCGTGGCGCGGAGAGGTGGAGATGAGCCCCGCCGAGTCGCCCGCGAGCATCAGTCCGTCCTTGTAAAGGAGCGGAAGGCGGTTGAAGCCTGTTTCGGGCAGGAGGTGAGCGCCGTATTCGAGAAGCTCCCCTCCCCGTATGAGCGGCCTCACCGCGGGGTGGGCCTTGAAGCGGTCGAGGATGTCCACCGGGGAAAGCCCCTCTTCGGCCAGCTCCCCCAGAAAGAGTATGACGCCTACGGAGACGGTGTCTCGGTTGGTGTAGATGAAGCCCGCTCCCGGAATGCCGGAGGTGGCCTCGCCGATGTACTCGAAAGCCGCTCCCTGATTGCCTTCGAGGCCGAACCTGTCCTTTATCGTCTCCTCGGGAAGCCTAATGAGCTCCTTGGCGGAGATCGCCACGTCGCCGCCGCCAAGGGGCTCTCTCATCCCCTCCTTCTCCGCAATGAGGGAGTTCGCCCCCTCCGCGCAGATGACCACGGGAGCCCGCAGGTACCCCTCTTCGGGGTTTTGCCCCTCCGGCATCCTCGTAACGACACCCACGACGGCTCCGGCCTCGTCCTTTAAAAGCTCGTCTACGACGACTCCGCAGAAGAGCTCGACCCCCTCGGACTCCGCCTGAGCGGCGAACCACTTGTCGAAGCGGGCGCGAAGGACGGTGTAGGAGTGGTTGTGGGGCGGGTTGTCCCAGTTGGCGGTGCGGAAGGAAAAGGCCGTCTCGGCCTCGGAAGAGAGGACGGAGATCGTCTTTTTTGAAACGTGCCTCTCCACCGGCGCGCCGCGCTCGATGAAATCAGGATAGAGCTGCGCCAGAACGTTGGTGTAGAGGACGCCGCCCATCAGGTTTTTCGAGCCGGGGTAGGGCCCCCTCTCCAGGACGGCAACGGTGAGGCCTTTTCTGACCATCTTTATGGCGGCGCTGATGCCCGCGGGGCCCGCGCCGATTACAATCGCGTCAAAATCGTGCATCTTCAACCTCTCTCACAAAGGGAGGTCAGGACCTTTTTGCCCAGTATTTCGGAGCGGGCAGTGCAGTCGTTTATTCCTATGCCGTAATAGGCGTTGCCGCCGAGATGGAGACCCGGCAGACAGGCCAGGGCGCACTCGATCTTTTCCACCCTCTCGGAGTGTCCCACGAGGTACTGGGGAATGGCCTTCTTCCATCTGAATATCTTCACGAAGCAGGGCTCGGAGACAACTCCCATCGTGGCCTTCACCTCGCCCTTGCAGAGATTCAAAAGCGCGTCGTCGTCAAGGAGGGTGACTTCGGGGTTTCTCGCGCCGCCCATCATGACGGTTATGAGAACCTTCCCGTCGGGAGCCCTCCCTTTGAAAATCGAGCTGGACCAGAGGGAGCCGAGTATCTTTTTCCCCTCTTTTTTGGGGATGAGAAAACCGAAGCCGTCGAGGGGGTTTCCGAACTCCTGTTTGTCGAAACCCAGGCAGATAACGGCCATCGGCACATAGGGGATGTTGGACATAATCGAGGCGATTTCCAGGGAGTGGGGGCGAAGGAGGTTCGCGCCGTCGTAAGCGGGAGCCGCCAGAACCACTTCCTCGGCGTCGATAGTTCCGCCGTCGCTGGTCCTCACCTTCCAGTCCTTTTCGGAGCGTTCGAGGGCGATTGCCGAGACGCCGGTCAAAATGCTGTTGCCCAGGTCCTTTGCGAGAAGCTCGCAAAGCTCGCCGGTTCCGGTGGCGAAGCTCCAGAGAACCCCGCCCGGCCCCGCTCCCTGCGGCCCTTCCTGCCCCCTCGCCTTGGCCATCTGCTTCATCGCCAGCATGCCGCGAAGGAGGCCGCCGAACTGGTCCTCTATGGCTTTCACCTTGGGAAAGCAGCTCTTGATGGACATCACCGAGGGGTCGCCAGCGTAAATGCCCGCGCTCATCGGATCGATAAGTTTGTCCAGCGCCTCTTCGCCGAGCCGCCTCCTGACGAATCCGGCGACCGTCTCGTCCTTGCCGACTTCCCCCTGGGGAAGGAAAAAATCCGCAGCGAGCCGCATCTTCCCGCGGATGGAGAGCACCTCCGACATGAGGAAATTCATCGGGTCCTCGGGGAGCTGCTGCATTCTTTTGCCGGTGAAGATATATCTCTTTCTCGCGCTGTCGTTGGACCTAAGAATCCTGTCTTTAATGCCCATCCTGCCGGTAAGGGCCATCGTCGAGGGCTTGTTGTCGAGAAAGCCGTTCGGCCCGTACTCGCAGACGAACCCCTCTTCCCGCGCCGAACGTATTTTCCCCCCGACCGCGCTTTCTTTTTCGAGGAGCGTGACCGAAACGTCAACCTGCGCCGAGGCGGCGGCTTCCTTTACCGCCCTTGCGGCGCTGAGGCCCGAAAGACCGCCTCCGATAACAACGACTTTCTTCATATCATCCTCCCCATAGGGAATTTTCCGAATGAAACAATACGCGGTCGCCCCCGGAGGGTCAAGGGAAGCGAGAGCGCCAAGCTCCTTATTTCAACAGATTTCGTCCGTTTTTGCGACCCTTTTGAGACTGTTTTCACTTTAAATTTAACAGTTCCCCCCGGAAAGTTCCCCAAGCCCTTATAAAAAACCGTTTTCAAAATCCCTGCTTTCACAGATGAAACAAACCGGGAGTTTTTATGTATACGGGTTTAATAAATCGACGATGGCGGTAAATTAACGTTGTCCGGCCTCACCCGCGGCCTTTTCCCGGTTTTAAAGTGGAATATTCTGTTTTAAAACGGCAAGAAGGCTCTGGAAACTCGTAGCGGATTGCGCTTATAATCGTTTATGACTGGGGCATGTAAGCCCCTGTGGGGAAAAAGACTTTCTCAGGAGCAACGCAAGATGTCTTTCAACGGATTTTTTCACAAAGGTTTTTTTGTCCTCCTCCTTTCGGCTCTGGTGGCTTTCACCGCCCAGGCCGGTAAATGCGAGACGCCCGCGCCCGCCAAAGCGCCCGAAGAGGTCAAGGCTCAAGCGCCTGCGCCAGCTACGGCGGCGGCTCCGGCACAGGTGCCGGCGCATGAGGTCACGCTTCCCCCGTTTACCCTGAAGGGGCTCGACGGCTCGGAGTTCAAAATGGAGGCGCTGAAGAGCTATCCCCTCTCGATTGTGGTGTTCTTCGCGACCTGGAATCCCAAATCCGTTCCGGCCCTGACCGAGCTCCAGAAACTTTCCGACAAATACGAGAAGAACAACGTGGCCGTTCTGGCCGTCAACGCCGAGAACGAGAGAACCGATCCCGGTTTCAAGCCCGCTCTGGAAAAATTTCTCGCCGACAACAAGATTACCCTTTCCGTCGTCATCGACGAAGGGCTGGCCGTCTACCGGAGCTGGGAGATCAAGGCCCTGCCCACCACTTACGTTTTCAATAAGGATTTAAAGGTTCTCTCCTCTCTCGCCGGAGCCCCCACCTCCTACGGAGACACCATCGAGGAGACGATAAAGACGGATCTGGGACTTACGCCGAAGGAAGAGGGAGCGGCGAGCGCGGAACACAAGCGCTACCGCCCGGCCGATAAAGCCATTACCCTGCAGTACGGAATGGTGGAGAAAAAAGCCGAACGCGGCAGGGTGTCGCAGGCCCTCGGGGAACTTGACGAGATAATAAAGAAAGACGATAAATTCGCGGACGCCCACGCCCTCAGGGGAGTTCTGCTTCTTTCGGAAAAGAAATCCGGAGAGGCGGAGAAAAAGGCGGCGAAGGAAGCTTTCGACAAGGCGGCCGGCCTTGATCCCACCCTCCCCCTCGCCCTGATCGGCCAGGCCAACTTCCTGGCCGAAGCCGGTGACCTTAAAAAGGCAGTCGAGCTTCTAACCGTCGCCTTTTCGCAGTCCAACTGGGGCACAAGGGACAAACCGGAGAACCAAAAAGAGCTTCTCGCCTCCGTCGAGTCCATCGCGGCCAAACTCGGCAAGGACGACGCGGGAGCGAAAAAGGAACTTCTTGAACTTGTGGACGGTTTTATGACGATCCATGAGGGGCCGAAGGTTAACCGGAAAAAGATGGAAGACGCCGCGGGGGCTCCCGCGAAGTAAAGAATTTAATGGTGGAAGGATAGGCGGCTACTCAAGGAGGCGTTGAAAAACGTCGCGAGAGACCCGTATTCAAGGAGACGCGCAGCGAGAAGCGAGACGAAAGATTTTCTTTAACTTCCGGCGACCATTTCGGTGAAGGGCAAGGAGTCCGCAGGGCGCGGGGTCGAAGGCAGTAGCGTTACTACGACGGGAGCGACCGAGAAACGACCCCCGGTAGATGCTTCCGGGGGCAGGCATAGCCGAAAGAGGAAGCCGGGGCTCGCAGCAGTTTTTCATTGCTGCCGTTTTTGTTTCTGCTTCTTCTCCCTGTACATAAGCCTGTCGGCGCGCTCAAGAAGTTCTTCGAGAGTGCTCGGATTTTTCGGGTCGTAGAGGGAAACCCCCACGCTCATCGAAATTCCATCGATATTCTTCGGATTGAGGTTGTACGCCTCGATCCTTATCCGCAGTCTCTCCAGAAGAACGTCGGCGTTGGCGTCGTTCATCTCAAGCGCCATAATGGCGAATTCGTCGCCCCCGAGCCTGGATATCAGATCGCTGTCGCGGAAGGTCGCCCGGAAAATATCGGCCGCGTCGGAGAGCGCCCTGTCGCCCGCGAGGTGGCCCCGGTTGTCGTTGACCCATTTCAGATTGTCCAGGTCGGCGAAAAAGAGCAGGAGACGGGAACCGGTGCGGTCGGCAAGCTTCATCTGCTGGGTTGCGAAGGCGTAAAAGGCCCTCCGGTTGTAAAGCCCCGTCAGCGAGTCGAGCAGGGACAGTTCGCGGAGTTCGCGCAGCATGTAATGGCGTTCGACCGCGTACCTTATGGCCCTGTCGAGGGTGGAGGGCTCCAGGTTCTCCGTTACAAGATAATCCTGCGCCCCTCCGAAAACCGCTTCCAGCGCAAGTTGTTCGTCGTCGGTACGGGACATGGCTATTACGGGAACGTCAAGCAGCCTCACCGCGCCGTTGGATAGTGCGGACCTGCCGCCGGACTTCTCGGTTTCTATATCCAGCAGCAGCACGTCTATGGATTTACTTTGAACAACTTCCATAGCCCTGGCGAAATTATCTACGATAATTATAGTGGAGGAAAAAAATCTGGCCTTTTTGATCAGAGCGGCTGTCCTTGATGCATTTTCTTCACTCGGGTCTATTATCAGGGCCTGTAATTCCCTGTGGTACTCCATATCCATAGCCACCCCGAATCAAATTAATACCGTACTGGAATATAATTACTTCATAACGCATAAAATGTTAAAGCAATTTCATTCGATAGCCAAAAGTTCAAATCCGGTCTCGGGGTCTTTTTTCCTTTTAGCCCCGGTTTCAACAAGCTCATAGATTACGACTTCGCCTATCATCCAGACCTCCACCCCCGCCCGGACGCACCCGGTGGAGGTTTTTCCTTCCCTCCCCAGCGCGGAGTGCATGTGGAGAGATACCTTTCCCCCTTCATCGGGAAAGAGGGTTCCCACCGCCAGAGCCTCGTGAACACCCTCTATTGAATGAACCATCGGGACCACTTTCCCCTCATCCGTAAAACTCGGCCCGACGATCAGCTTTCCTTTGCCTATCCCGCCGAGAAAGAACACGGTCCCTCTGGAGAGGCCGTTTTCGGAGGCGAAGTTTTCTATGCAGTCCGGTATGCGGTCGCCGTCTTCGAGGCGCAGGAGGAAGACCCTGCCAAGCGAACACTCCGCCGATTTCATGAATCGTCCTCCAAAGCCGCTATTTTTGCCGTGACGGTGTTCCCGAGGCCAAAGAGCGCGCCAAGATCGCCATTTACCCTCCCCACCGGATGGACCGGGGAGGCTGCCCGTATCTCGCCGCCCTCGCTTGCCGGAGTGGGTCCGAAAAATAGGCATAAGGCTTCTCCGGGCTCCCAATATGCGAGCGCGCCCGGTTCGAGAATTTCGACCAGATCATCTTCCGGAAATTCCCCGAGGGGTGGCAGCATCGGTCCGAAATACTCGCCGCCCCAGCGGGTCATGTGAAGAGTCGCGGGAAGAAGGTTGGCGAGAGCTTTTGCGGGGGCGGTGTCGTAAAGTCGCCCCTCGAATGAGATTTCTCCGATTACCAGGCGGATATCGACCCCCACCTTCAATCCTCTTCCGGGGCCAGGGCTTCGACAAGCTCTTTTCCCAGCCTCTGTATCCTTCCCTCGCCGTCGACAAAGGCGTGCTCGGTCCTGCCCTCGGCGAGAAGCTCGCCTTTTTCGTTATGGATTTCAAAATTGAAGACGACGCGAGCCCCCCTGGCGGAGAGTATTTTCGTCCTTAGGGTGAGAAGGTCGTCGTAGCGGGCGGACTTGCGGTACTTGCACTGGGCGTGGGTGACGGGGAGGAAGAGCCCCCTGCCCTCAACCTCCTTGTAGGTCAGCCCTCTTTTCCTCATGTACTCGCCCCTGCCCGCCTCGAAGAGGCGAAGGTAGTTGGCGTAGTACATGACCCCCATCTGGTCGGTGTCCGCGTAGATGACGCGATAGGTCAGCGTATCTACCAAAGGCTGACCTTCCCGGTGAGGTGTTCCATGAGGAGGTGAGCTTTCTCTACGGCTACCCCTGTCTTTTTGGCCAGCTCCTCCGTAAAGCCCTCGCCGTGTATGCCCTTCCTCCCTGACATATAAAGCGCGAAGGGCACGGGGTCGGAGGTGTGGGTCATGAGCTCTATCGGCGTCGGATGGTCGGGCATCACAAGAAGGGCGTACTCCTCGCCGGAGTCTTCCAGACCCTTCCACACCGGGCCGACCACCTTTTTGTCGAAATCCTCTATGGCGATTATCTTTTTCTCCGCGTCACCCTGATGGCCCGTCTCGTCGGGAGCTTCCACGTGGACAAAGACGAAATCTCCCTCCCGGAGGGCGTCGAGGGCGGCCTTAACCTTGCCTTCGTAATTCGTATCGATAAAGCCGGTCGCGCCGGGAATCTCCGGGGTTTTGAGCCCGGCGAGCGCCCCGATTCCCTTTATCAGGTCCACGGCCGAGATCACCGTACCCGCAAGGCCGAATTTATCGGCGTACTTTTCCAGCTTAGGAGGCTTTCCCTGACCCCAGAGCCAGATGGAGTTCGCTTCCTTTTCCCCCCTCTCCTTCCTCTCTGCGTTTACCGGGCTTCCTTTCAGAAGAAGCTGCGAGCCGGTCATCAGGTCGAGGAGGGTCTTGCTGCCCGGCCCCGTCGGGAGGTAGGGCTGTATCGGCTTGCCGGTTATGTCGTGAGGGGGCGTGGTTTTGGCTCCCGCTTCGCCCTTTCGCCAGACGAAGAGGTTCCGGTAGCTGACTCCGGGGTAGAATTCCAGCCCCTCTTCGGCGAGGTCTCTGTTAAGGGCCTCTATGATGCGCCTGGCCTCGCCGCTGGTGATGTGCCCGGCGGTGAAGTCGTTCATGTATACGTCGCGCATACCGGCGAGGAGCGTAACGAGATTAAGCCGGTAGGCGACATCCTCCGGCCCCAGCGCAACCCCCATCGCGGCGGCCTCTATCGGAGCCCTGCCGGTGTAGCAATCCGCCGGGTTGAAGCCGAAGACGGAGAGGTTGGCAACGTCGCTTCCGGGCGGATACCCCTCAGGCACCGTCGAGGCCAGGCCGAGCGTCCCCTCCCTCGCCAGCCTGTCCATGTTGGGAGTGGAGGCGATTTCGAGGGTGGTTTTTCCTCCCCTGTCGGGAAGCGGCCTTCCCGCCATGCCGTCGCCCAGAAGTATCGCTATCTTCATAAATTACCCTTCGATGCGGACTACTACCGGGTCGCCGTTGCAGACTCCGAGGGCCTTTATCTTCAGAAGGGCGCCCATGAAATCCGCCTCTTTCGCCTCGTGGGTCTTTAGCACCAGCGGCACGCCGTGGTTCTGGCTGCGCCCCTTCTGCACCACCGACTCGATGGAGATGCCGTGGTCCCCGAGAGCGCCGGAGATTTTCGAGAGCACTCCGGGCTGGTCGAGGGCGAGGAAGCGGACATAGTACCTGCACCCCACTTCGCCCATCGGCTTGACCACGGCGTCGGTCATCTCCTCGTCCAGAAAGGCCATCGGCGGAACGCGGCGCTTGACGCCGTTCATTATGTCTCTCGAAAGCTCGATGAGATCGCCGACAACCGCGCTCGCGGTGGCCCTCCTCCCCGCTCCCTGCCCGTAATAGAGGGTCGGGCCGAGGAAATCGGCGTCCACGTAAATGGCGTTGTAGACTCCGCGAACCGAGGCGAGGAGGTGATCGGAGGGAATCATCGTCGGATGCACCCTCGCCTCCACCTTTTCCCCGTCGAACTTCGCTATGCAAAGGAGTTTCACTTCGAGGCCGAACTCCTGCGCGTAGGAGATATCCTGCGGGGTGATGTTGCTTATCCCCTCGGTATAGACCGACTTGAAATCCACCCTGCGTCCGAAGGCCATCGTGGAGAGAAGGGTGAGTTTGTGGGCGGCGTCGATGCCCTCCACGTCGAAGGTCGGGTCGGCTTCGGCGTAGCCGAGCTTTTGCGCCTCGCGGAGCACCTCCTCGAAGTCCTGCCCTTTTTCCTTCATCGCGGTGAGGATGTAGTTCGTGGTGCCGTTCAGAATCCCGTAGATGGTGTGGATCCTGTTGGCCGCCATCCCCTCGCGCAGCGCGCGCAGAATCGGTATCCCGCCGCCTACCGCCGCCTCGAACGCTATGTCGCAGCCGCTCTTCGCCGCCAGAGACATCAGTTCGGCGCCGTGAACCGCCAGCAGCGCCTTGTTCGCCGTAACGACGCTCTTTTTCGTCTCGAAGGAGCGCTCTATGAACCTCTTCGCCACCCCGTAGCCGCCGATGAGCTCGATTACGATCTTTATCCGCTCGTCGTTGAAGATCTCGTTCGCGTCGGTGGTGAGGAGGGATTTATCTACCTTGACCCCCCTGTCCGTGGTTATGTCGAGATCCGCGATCTTCAGAAGCTCGATTCTAGCACCCAGCCTCCGGCTTATCTCGTCGGCGTTGACCTGTAAAAGTTCCGCGACTCCCGCTCCGATGGTTCCGAAGCCAAGGAGGCCCACTCCAATCGTCTGCATTTTTTATTTCCTGCTTTAAAGAATTTAATAAAACCTACTTTACGTCGCAGCGGAACATCTCGCGGATGCCCGCCGTGGCCTGCCCTATGCGGTGTTCGTTCTCGACGAGGGCGAAGCGCACGTACCCCTCGCCGTCGTGGCCGAACCCCGTTCCGGGGCTGACGGCTACCCTGGCCTCTTTCAGGAGGTGCTTGGCGAACCCAAGGGAACCGAGCTTGTCGAAGGGCTCGGGAATCTTCGCCCAGGCGAACATCGTTCCCTTCGGCGTGTCGATGTTCCACCCGGCCTTGGCAAGTCCGGAAACCAGCTTGTCGCGGCGCGCCTGATAGATGGCGCTTATCTCCTGCGTTACGGAGTCGGGGCTGTCGAGGGCGATGATCGAGGCTATCTGGATCGGCTGGAACATGCCGTAATCGAGATAGGACTTGATTCTGATGAGCGCGTTTACGAGCTTGGGGTTGCCGACGCAAAAGCCGACGCGCCAGCCCGCCATGTTGTAGCTCTTGGAGAGGCTGTAGAACTCCACGGCGATATCCTTCGCGCCGGGAATCTGCATGATGCTGGGGGCCTTGTAGCCGTCGAAGCAGATGTCGGCGTAGGCGAGGTCGTGGACGAGGATTATCCCGTTCTCGCGGCAGAAGGCGACCGCCTTCTCGAAAAAGGCGAGATCGGTTACCTTGGCCGTCGGATTGTGCGGGAAGTTGAGGACCAGCATCTTGGGGCGCGGCCAGATGGTCTTCACCGCCCTTTCGAGGCGCTCGATGAACTCGTCGCCCCCGTCGCCGAGAGGAATGGTGCGAAGGTCGGCGTCGGAGAGGACGACGGAGTAAGCGTGTATCGGGTAGTTGGGCGTGGGGACGAAAACTACGTCGCCGGGGGCGAGCACCGCCATCGAGAGGTGGGCGAGCCCCTCCTTCGCTCCCATCGTCGCGCAGATTTCGGTCTCGGGGTCGAGCTGGACGCCGTAGCGCCTTTCGTACCAGTTGGCCATCGCCACGCGGAGCTTGATGATGCCGCGAGAGACACTGTAGCGGTGGTTCTTGGCCTTTCCGGCTGCCTCAAGGAGCTTGTCCACTATGTGCTGGGGAGTCCCGAGGTCGGGATTGCCCATCCCCATGTCTATTATGTCTTCCCCGCGGCGGCGGGCGGCCATCTTCAGTTCGTCTACTTCCTTGAAAACGTAGGGCGGAAGACGCTGAATTCTGTGGAATTTCGAGGGATCGATAAGCATTTTCAATGCTCCGTAAAGGGTGAAGTTGAAAAAAATCGTAAGTTTTTGATGCTAATTGATGAAACTTTGCCGGTCAATCACTACTTTAACCATAAGGACCGAAACGGGATTATTTGACCAAAGGCCGGGTATTATGTACCCTTTCGGAGAACCTTAGCGGAGCATGAAATGGAAAGTTTTCCCTGGAAAAAAGCTATTGTCGTAATAGGTGCGCTTGTCCTTGCCGTAGTGCTCGGCGAAATGGCGAGACAGGGCTCGGGGGTGGACCAGAGCAAGTTTCTGGTCGAAAACCAGCCCATCGTTCCCGTCTCCTACTCCGAGTTCAAAACGGAGCTGAGGGGCGGAAACGTAAAGGACCTCACCTTCGTCGAGACTTCGGTCACCGGAACCTTTATCTCCCCCCACGTACTTCCCGTAGCGGGCAAGGACGCCGCGCCAAAGACCGCGATGCGCTTTTCCACCTCCCTTCCGCCGGTAGAGGACCCGGAACTCTGGAGCCTGATAAACAGCCAGGGGGTAAGCGTCAGCGTGACCCCGAAGGACGAGGGCTCCGCGCTGGGCGCGATCTTCTTCAACATGCTCCCCTTCATCCTCATCATAGCCTTCTGGATATGGATGTCCCGCAGGGCGCAGAAGGCCCAGATGGGGCCCTTCGGCAATTTCGGGAAGGTTGACACCAAAGTCGGCGAGGAGAAGGTCCCCAACGTTAAATTCGAGGACGTGGCCGGGATGGAGACCCAGAAACTCGAACTGACCGAGATTGTCGACTTTTTAAAGTCGCCCGAAAAATACGAGCGCATCGGCGGCAGGGTACCCAAGGGAGTGCTCCTCATGGGCCCCCCCGGCTCGGGCAAGACGCTGCTGGCCAAGGCCGTCGCGGGAGAGGCGGGAGTACCCTTCTTCTCCACCACCGGCTCCGAGTTCATAGAGATGTTCGTCGGCGTCGGCGCTTCGCGGGTGCGGGACCTCTTCGCCAAGGCCCGCACCAAAGCGCCCTCGATAATATTCATAGACGAGATAGATGCCGTGGGCAGGCACAGGGGCGCGGGTCTCGGCGGAGGCCACGACGAGCGCGAGCAGACCCTGAACCAGCTCCTCAGCGAGATGGACGGCTTCGAGGGCCATGAGAGGGTGATCGTGCTCGCGGCCACCAACCGGCCCGACGTTCTCGACTCGGCGCTCCTTCGCCCCGGCAGGTTCGACAGGCAGGTAGTCATCGACCTTCCCACGCTGGAGGACCGCGTGGCGATATTAAAGGTTCACACCCGGAAGATTCCCCTCGACGCGGATGCAGACCTTCGCCTCATAGCCCGCTCCACCCCCGGCATGAGCGGGGCCGACCTTGAAAACCTCTGCAACGAGGCGGCGCTCTTCGCCGCGAGGGCGGGCGCACAGACGGTAAACGCGGAGCATTTCGACCTCGCCAAAGACAAGATAATGATGGGGCTTGAGAGGCCGGGGCTGAAGAACGAGTCGGAGAGGAAGATAACCGCTTTCCACGAAGCCGGCCACACCCTCGTCGCCACGATGATCGAGGGTATGGACCCGGTACACAAGGTCACGATACTTCCGCGGGGCGTGGCCCTCGGCGTCACCCACCTCGTCCCGCTGGACGACCGCCACTACTACCCCAAGCAGTACCTGATGGGGAGGCTCGCGGTGAACATGGGCGGGCGGGCGGCCGAACTGGTCTTTTTCAACGAGACCTCGACGGGAGCGCAGAGCGACCTTCGCGCCTCTACCGACCTCGCCGAAAAGATGGTCTGCCAGTGGGGGATGAGCGAGCGCGTGGGCCCCGTCACCTTCTCAAGGGGCGAAGAGCACGTCTTTCTCGGCAAGAAGCTCGCGCAGGACAAGACCTGGTCGGAGCAGATGGGGTGGATAATAGATCAGGAAGTGGAAACGATAGTCAGGCAGGCCGAAAAAAACGCCCTCTCGATCATAGAAGAACACAAGGATACGATGGAGCGCCTCGCCAAAACCCTGCTCGAACGCGAAGAACTCTCCGGCGAAGAGGTCAACCTCGTAATCGCGGGCAAGGAACTTCCCCCCAAGCCGGTAAAAGCGCCGCCCCAACTCCCCGCCCCCGCGCCGGAGCCCGCTCCCGAGAAAGAGACGGAGACCGAGCCCGAAGCAGCGCCGAAAACAACGTAATTGGAGCGATAGGTACTGAAATGGCTAAAAAGGATTTTTTGCTGCAAGGCTTTACAGCTCAGACTCATTTTGCAGCAGTTGAATGGCTTTTCTTATGCCCTGATATCGAGAGAGTTATTTTAAGTGTGGCTTTTGTAAATCATGGCGGCGTTGGTTTGATCTCAACTAACATCGAGCAAATTGCACAGATAGTGGAGGTTTTTGCTGGAATCAGGAACGACATCACTTCTAAGCAAGGACTCGAACATCTCCTTAATCTTGGTGCGGCTGTTAATGTAGTTGATACGGGTGGAATGCGCATAATTTTTCACCCTAAAATATATTATGCTCGCGGAAAACATTATGCGCGTGTCATTGTTGGTAGCGCCAATATGACACTAGGTGGCCTCAACAACAATATTGAAGCAAGCATTATTCTTGATCTAGACCTTACAGACACTTCTGACGCTGAATTAGCTAGTGATATAGAAACTGCATTCGATGGTATTACAAGTGAATACCCTGATCATGTTAAACGCATTTTTACTCATGAAGAATTGACAAAATTGCATATAGAGGGTCGTTTGCTAGATGAGACAACCTCCTCCCCTCCACATGCTGTCTCGACGACTAGCTCCAGCCAAACTGACGGTTTAGCAAATATTAAGTTGAAAGTTCCTCCAATTTTGCGACGAACCGTTAATCGCACTTCTGCTCCGCCGCCGGATAAATCAAAACAAGCCGCAACTTCAACTCGATCACAGACACCTACGGGAGTAAAATTTGCTTTAGTTTGGCAGAGCAAACCTCTTACAGAGCGAGACCTTAACATACCCTCTGGAGCCAATACTCACTCCACAGGTTCAATAAATTTAGACAAAGGGCTTCTAGATGAAGAGGTAGATCATCGTCACTATTTTAGAGACGAGGTTTTTCAGGCGCTGAATTGGAACCAGCCTCAAAAACCCACGATAGTAGATGCAGTTGCAAAGTTTAGTCTTATCGTAAAAGGACTCAATCACGGTGAGTTCGATCTGCGGGTAAAGCACACCACCAGTACAAATACTAAAACGTACAAACAGCATAATGCAATGTCGCGTTTAAGCTGGGGGGTCGCAAAAGCGCATGTTGCTCACCGCGATCTCATCGGTAGAACTTTATCCCTGTATCGCGACGAAGACGATCAAACACGCTTCGTGCTTGAAATCGATTAGTCAAAATGCCGTGGAATCTTGTCCACTCGTTATCCGATGGCGACGATTACGGAGTTTAATCCAGTTGTCAAGCAACTGGTCACTTCGGGCTTTGGACAAACCCAAACCTTCGAGCACACGAAAACCATGTGAGGACAGAACATCTACAGCTGATTCGTTCCGCACTGCATGATCAAGTTTTTTGATATCGAGTTTTGTCTTTGCAGGTAGCGGAATAGCCAAATGCTCTATTTCGGATGGAACAAGTTCCAACACTCCGCCACCATAATGTCTCCCTTCCAGTTCAGCGCTGAGTGCCGTCAGGGGATTGACAAAACTCGTTACGAGCCTCTGGGCGGAGACCCCTTTTGATCGTATACGGTAGGCAGTGTCTGTAGTATAAGCACCAATTCGGTTAAATATAAGACGTGGGGTATCGTGCGATCGTTTTAACATCCCGATTTCGGTTGCATAAATAGAGGGCACTGAATACCACGGTGAGCGAACCCGACATTTGTATCTCGTATGTAACTTCTGTTGTTCTCCTATTTCAATATAGGATTTTACCGAGCTACTTATAGTTACGGACGAGTTCTTAAACCAGATAAAATTTGTTGGCTTGCCGGTTTGGGCATTCGTCCGATGCTGTTTAGTGTCGTAAATGACACCTGGACAGTGCTCACTACGACCAAACATTGGATGAACATGATCCTTAAGTTTGTACTGTTGCACTACCTCATCAGTGACAAGAAAGAAATTGTTAGCGCCCGTAACGATGCCAACATCGACATCAGCTATATCCTCAAAGCAGTGTACATCAGGGTGTTCCATCAGTTCGTCTAAAAGGTCACGCGACCCCTTGTCTAGAAGTGCTCGTGTCCATTTGCCCGCCACTGTTTTTCCATTGATTGGTTTTGGCGTAGAGAATATTTCGGCTGGATCGCACGAGACAAACTCGCGCGCTCGGACTGGAATGATGCCCACTCCTTCTGGTTTTTCGCTATCACATAGCCGTTTCTCAGCTAGCAAGATAACAGTTCCTTGAAGGGTGTCTTCAAACCATAGTTGCTCGGGGTCGATAATGACAAGCCGACGACACTCTTTACCTAAGTATGAGCGCAGAGATTGAGCATGAAGAACGTGTATGATTTCAGAAGGAACCACCATAGCAAGACGACCGCCACGCTTTAGCATTGCAAAGGAGGCTAGAATAAAGGGTACCCAAGCATTCGTGTGTTTTGTGAACTTACAATTGAGGCGGCTGAATACTCTTTCGGAGCGATCTTGGAATTCAGCAGGCAAGTATTGGTAACGAATGAATGGAGGATTGCCAACTACAGCATCGAATCGAGTGCCGGAACTGGCAAGCTGGTCTAGTGCCCACCCGAGAAAATCTGATGCATGAACAGATGCCGAGAGTCCATGTTCCTTGGCACGCTGAGAAGCAATTCCTGCCTCTTTGCGATCTAACTCAAATGCTACAATATTTGCACTCGCGGTACTTGGACATTTCGCAAGTTCTGTCAGAAATGCTCCGTCACCGCAACTAGGTTCAAGAATACTAGATGGATTCCCCTGCCCAACCCAACGGGCAATAAATCCAGCGAGATCGGAAGGTGTGTAGTAGCCTCCTCGCAACTTCTGAGAAGTTTCATTTTCAACAAAGTTCATGACTGTTGCCTGGATTTGTTCTCTGAACCACCAAAAACAAGCGCAGGTTGTTTGCGGTTACGCAAGTAGTTAGTGGCCGTTTCGATAAACCATGCCTTCAGTGTTGACCCCTCTGTAGCCAGAGCGCTATACAACTCGCGTTTTAGGCGTGGCTCGATCTCAATGACAAGACGACCAGATTCTCCTTTTGGCATAGTCATTACCTCCTATGTTATATTACATAAAAAACATAGGTTCTGTAAAGGCCTTAGAGTGGGCATACGATGCCACATACGGGCTGTTTTTAACCCCCCGAAACCTGGTCGTAATCCTCGGGTGTATATTCCCAGCTCGGCATGAAGATCCAGAGCAGTATGTAGAGAAGGAGGCCCGCGCCGTAGCAAAGGACGGCGAAAACCCACACCACCCTCACCAGCCAGGCGGGAAAACCCAGCCAGTAGGCCACTCCGGCGGCTACGCCGCCTATCCACTTCTTTTCCTTAATTTTGCGCAGTCTGCGGTCCATCATTTCAAATTTCCTCCAGAAACTCCAGCCGTAGAATGGGCTTTAGCCCATCTAAAGATCCAATCCCGATGGGCTAAAGCCCACCTACCCTGGACTCCGCATTCGGGAGTGACGGGCGGTTTATTCGTTCACACCCTTTTCGCCCCCGAGCTTGCTATTTCCCTGACAACGGAGGTGGCGAAGACTCCCGGCGGGCAGGAGAAGGAAAGTTCGACGCCTACGGGGGTTTTTTCGACTCCGTGATAAATTACTTTAGCCCGAAGCTCCCGCCTCGTTCCGGTTTCGCCTGAAAAAAGCTCCGGCGCTATTCCGAGTTCCGCCAAAACCTCCGCCTCGGCCTCGGCGACTTCGCCCACGGGCGCTTTCATCTTCTTTCCCGGCATGGGCCCCGTGGGGGATATCTCGAAGAGGTCCAGCCGTTTCTGGTCGGCCTCCACATCCTCGCAAATAAAGATTCCGCCGCTGTCCTCCTTCTGAAGCACGTCTCCCGAAAGCGCGGTGAAGAGCGTCCCCCGCTCCACGCGCCTTGCGAGCACCTCGTTGA
This sequence comes from bacterium, assembly GCA_004322275.1. NCBI lineage: Bacteria > bacterium. Next base: position 27,950 of record SCTA01000035.1, on the reverse strand, counting down.
AGATGAAGGATTGGAGCGACGAGACGAGAAGGTCCTTTTTCCACCTTCCCAGCCTCCCGATCTTCTTTGATTTCATCAGCCGGAGCGCCTCGGCGGCGTTGTCGCCGCCGGAGCCGAAACGCTGCGGGCCGTAGTAATTGGGAACTCCTTTTTCGGAGAGTTTCCGCAAAACCTCGTCCGCCGTTTTCTCGTCGCCTCCGCGAAGCCCGATGACGAATTTGTTTCCGGCGAGGTGGCCGAGGCGAAGCTTGTTCTTGTGACGAGACCTAGCCAGCACCTTCGCCCCTAGTGCTTCAAAGGCCTTCGCTACGCCCTCGTCGTCTACGCTCATTACCGTGAAACACTGGACGGAAACCGAATCCTTGTCCTTCATCCCCGCGTAGCCGACCGCCGAAGCGGGCACTCCCAGCGCTTTGGCAACCGAGAGGGCCAGTTCCCTCGTGGAGACGTCCCTTTTCTCCACTGTCAGCGCCGCGTGTTCGCCCTCGCCCGAGAAGGGGTAAAGGGGCAACTCCTCGACCCTGAAAAAACCGCTTCCGGCGGGCCATTCTCCGGCGAGAGGGGTTTCGAGGAGTCTCGGATAGTCGAAATCTACATAGGGCCGGAGGGTAAGGTCGGCGCGGTTCATGGCGGTCCTCGGAAAGATGTCGGATGGAAATGAAATTATTGGTTTTTTGTGTTAAGTTTTGACGGCGTATGTAAACTGACGTGATATTAATCCAACTTCATGAATATTTAAAAGGTTTCGCGATGATAGCGGCAATCACCTCCAGCGGCAGAATAAACTCAAACTCCTCCTTTCTCCTCGGGAAGGCGCTGGAGGCTGCGAGCGGCGGCGAAACGGTGTCGTTCTACGACCTGTCGAAGCTCGCTTTCAAAGGGTGCACCGGCTGCGGCGCGTGCAGATCGGGTGCGGGGTCATGCATTGTCATGGATGACCTCTCGGAAGTCCTTGACGCCGTGGCTACCGCAAGAGCGGTGCTTCTTGCCTCGCCCAACTATTACGGCTACACCTCGGGAATCTTCAAGGCTTTCCTCGACCGCTGGTACAGTTTCCGCGACGGTGAGCGCAAACTGAAGATACCGGAGGGAAGACCGCTGCTTTTCATCTTCTCGCAGGGGCACCCCGACCCTGAAGCCTACCCTCATACCCTCTCAAGCCTCGAAAAGATTTTCTCCGGCTACGGCTTTGCGCCGAAAATCCTGGTCGCTCCGGGGCTTGAAAAGGCGGGGAGCGCCGCCAAAAGCTCCGGGTTGATTGAAAAAGCCATGGCGCTGGGCGCTGAGCTTAGGAAAAGTAAATGACCAAAAGGCACCCCTTCGCCGGATCTCTCTTCTGGGGGTTTCTCACCGGCTTCGTCACCGGCTTTTCCAGAACATACTTTTCGACTAAACACCTTTACGAAAAAAACCTCGCCCTGCGGGACGCCGGGCTAATTCCCCTCCCCGGCGAAGGCCACTACGAAACGCTGGCCTCGCTGAAACCGGCTCTTGCCGGGGGTTTCTTTTACGCGCTGGCCCTCGGTGTTGGCACCGCCGCCCTCGCCTTCCTCTTCGGGACGCTGCTTCGGTTTTTCGCCCCCCAGAGGCGCAAAGCCTTCTTTCCCTTCGCCCTTATCCCTCCCCTCCTCGTCCTTCTGAGTGGAGACGTCACTCTGGCGATGGCGCTTTTTATAATCGTCATACCCTGTGGTTTGAGCGGGCTTTCGGGCGAACAGCTAAGGCCCAAAGAGGCTCTGGAGCCTGTTCTCGCCACGCTCCTTCTCCTTCTCTCCGCCCTGCCGGTCTTTTTCTCGGAGACGGGCGGCTTCACGATGGTCAGAAACGCCCTCCTGAATAATTCCGCTCTCCGGACGGTCTCGGATTTCTACTACGAATGGACCCTCTACCCCGCCGAATCCATAAAGCCTCTGGAAGTCCTCAGCCAGCCGGTTGGGCGGGTTTCGCCTGAGATAGAGGGGCAAACCCTCAAGGTTCTCGAAAGAAGCGCCGGAAAACTCGGTATTTTGCTGGTGAAGAGCGAGAAGGGAGGCGATTTCGAGTTCATTTTGAAGGATGGAGCCGTGTATCTCTCCCGAAAGGGCGTTTTCGTCCTCTGGCCGGAAAAATCACAGGCTGGTCAGGCCGCCGCCTTCAAGGAATTTTCCGGCAAGACCGACGCCGCGAAACCGCTTCGTAAAACCATGCTCGCCTCGCTTCTTTTCGGGGGCGTTCTCGCGGTGACTACCGGACTTTACAAGCTGTCTTTACTGCTGTCCGCGAAACTTCGCCGGGAATCCTTCGTCGTTCTCGCAATTATTCTCTTTCTTCTCTCTTCCAGAGGAGAGGCCGAGTTCGTCCGCCTTGAAAAAACGGCTTCCGTAGAGGAGGTGAGAACCGCTCTTGGCTCATCCGACCCCGCTGTGCGGCTCTACGGAGCCCGCGGAGCGGTCAGGTATCCGAAGGAGCTTGAGGAGGACCTTTTCACTGCCATCGAAGACCCGGTGCTGAACGTGCGCTACAGCGCCGTCACCGCCCTTGGTGGGGCGGGCTCGGCGCGTTCGAGGGAAAAGCTTCTGGAAATATTAAAGAGCCCCAGGGAATGGTACGTAAAAGACCGCGCCTGGTGGGCGCTTAAGAGGAATTAGAGGGATGGGGACGGGATTTATGGAGCCCCGGCGGCGTCCGGCGATAGCTGAAGCGGCGTTTGTAATCGTCTTTCTCTTCGCAGTCGAGTTTCTGGCCTCGAAGGTCCTGCCCCTGCCGGAAAATCCTTCCGAGGCGTTCCGTTTCTACGCCACCGCAATGGTGCGGAGCCTTGAAATTCTCCTTCTCCTGCTTTACTGGCGCTTTAGATTCGGAAACTTTTCGCTGCTTGGCCTTCGTGGAACCCTTGCCGTGAGGGGGATAAAGAGCGGGGTCCGGTTTTCCCTGATGCTCGGGGGGTTCGCCCTCTTTCTCGAAGTTGTCTTTCGCCTCACGCTGTCGAAAAGCTTTCTCGGACTGATAGCCGGAAATCCGCCCGCCTCGCCCTTCGCCCTCGTCCTCGCCGGAGTGATTCTCGGCCCTCTTTTCGAGGAACTGGCCCTCCGGGGGTTTTTGTACTCGGCTTTCCGGACCCGTTACGGGGCGATGCTCTCCACCCTCGCCACGGCGCTCGTCTTCGGCGCTCTTCATTACAAGGCCGGAGCCGTACCGCTCGTTCAGGTGGCGGGAGGGATAGTCTTTTCCATCGCCTACGAAAAATCGGGAAGCCTCGCCGCCCCTCTGCTGGTCCACTCCCTCGGGAACCTCGCCATCTTCTCCCTCTCGTATCTTCACCTGAAATGAAAAGGGCCCCGTAAAAACGAAGCCCTTTGCTGTTGGATTCAGGTTTAAAACAGCTAGAAGGATTCGAGCCTCACCACGCTGTCTTCGAGCTTCTCGGCGAAAACCTCAAGCCCCTTGATGTTAAGGGCCATTATCTCTTCCACAAGCTTGTCCGCGTTCCCGTAGTAGATTATGCGGTCGTCGCGGATTGAGGAGACGCGGTACGACCTCTCGGTAAGCTCTTTTAGCACCGCTCTGGGCTTGAAGTCGAAATCGCTGTTGGTGATAAGTTCGATGGTCATCGGCGAGGAGGCGAGGCCGAGATCCTTCATTTTTTCGCGAAGGGCGGCAAGGTCCACGTCGCCGACAAGCCCGCTCCAGAAACGGTCCCCAACCCACAACCCCTTCTGTTCGTTCGCCGCGTAAAGCGAATCGAATTCAAGGTCCTTGTAGAGCTTGGCGAGGCGGTCCTGCTCTATATCAAGGGCGCACTCGGGAATCTCGATTCCGTATTCCTGATAGGGAGCTTTCGACCCCTGGGCCACCCTGAAACCAAGACTCTGGAGAGCCTCCCGCATCAGGGAGAATTTGAGCCTCCCGCGGACGACGCACTCAACCCTGTCCACTTCTACGTCGCGGTTGGTCTGGCCCGTCAGGGAGCAGGACCAACCGTCCTTGTTGTAGAGGCCGAAGAGGGACATCCCCTCCTCAACCCTGAAAGCGCCCCACTCCACCACCTGACCGCTCGGGCCGGAGGAACGCAAAATGGTGCGGAGCCTCCCTCGAAGCCCTTCCGACCACGCGCCGGTGGCGATTCTGCCGTCTTCGAGCGCCTGCACCAGCCTGCTCTTGTCCTGCTCGTGGCGGTAGCCGCTCAGCACGCTGGTGACAACCCCGCCCTTTCCTACCGTTATCATCAGGGGTATGTACCGGACGCCCAGGTTGTTTACGACGGAGCCGTCCCTGTCGAGAAGGTGTATGACGTCCAGAGTGGACCCCCTCACCCCTTCGTATCTCCTGATGAAGCTGGTTATCCGGGAAAGGGGCACGGACGAATCCGTGTTGACCGCGATGATGGCGACCTCGTCCTCGGGAAATTCGGTGCTTATCACCCGAAGATCGTCAAGCTCCTTGACGCAATCGGTGCAGTAGATCGACCAGAAGGAGAGGACGACGGTCCTTTTTCCGGTAAACGAGGCTACGTCAACGGCGTTACCCGCGAGATCCACACCCGATATCGCCGGGATGGGCTGGTCGATCTGTACTCCCGTCGGAAGGTCGTCCTGCGCCGACGCAACGAACCCGGTCAGCAGAAGCGCCATAACCAGAAGAATTATCCTTCTCATGCCGACTCCTTTTTTCAAGGCTGTTTCAGCCCCTTTTGCACGTTTTTGCGTAAAGGCCGTCCGCCGTCTCACCGGCTTTTCCTACGCTTTAAGGATACAGCAGTGTTGAAGGTTTCGCACCCCTTTGGCCGTCCCTTGATTAAATTTATTTCATGTAGGAGCAGACGGCCTTCGCGAATTCGCTGCATTTAAGGCTTTTGGCCCCCGTCATCTGGCGCTCCAGGTCGTAGGTAACCTCTTTTCTCGCGACGGCGGTCTCAAGTCCCTTGAGGATAAGCTTCCCGACCTCGAACCAGCCGAGGTGGTCGAACATCATGACGCCGGAGAGTATCACCGAGCCGGGATTGACCTTGTCCAGACCTGCGTATTTGGGCGCGGTGCCGTGGGTAGCCTCAAAAACGGCGTAATCGTCGCCGATGTTCGCGCCGGGGGCCATGCCGAGCCCCCCCACCTGCGCCGCCGCGGCGTCGGAGAGGTAATCGCCGTTGAGGTTGGGGGTGGCGAGGACGCCGTATTCGTCCGGACGAAGGAGAAGCTGCTGGAACATCGCGTCGGCGATGCGGTCCTTGATTACTATCTTCCCTTCGGGACGCACGCAGTCGTACTTCTCCCAAAGCTCGTTTTCGGTAATCGTGACGCTGCCGAACTCCTCTTTGGCGAGCTCGTAGCCCCAGTCCTTGAACGCGCCCTCGGTGAATTTCATTATGTTGCCCTTGTGGACGAGGGTGACCGAGTCGATTTTGTTGGCGATTGCGTACTGGATGGCCTGACGCACAAGCCTTCTGGACCCTTCGCGGCTCATGGGCTTTATTCCTATGCCGCTGTCCGTCCGTATCGTCTTGCCCCACTTCTCTTTGATGAAGGCGATGATCTCCAGAGCCTCTTTGGACCCCGCCGGGTTTTCTATGCCGGCGTAAACGTCCTCGGTGTTTTCGCGGTAGATGACCACGTTGACCTTTTCGGGCTCCTTTACCGGCGAGGGAACGCCGGTGATGTAGCGCACAGGGCGGACGCAGGCGTAGAGATCCAGCTCCTGGCGGAGCGTTACGTTGAGGCTCCTGATTCCGCCTCCCACGGGTGTGGTGAGCGGCCCCTTTATGGCAACCTTGTATTCTTTTATGGCGTCGAGGGTCGCTTTGGGCAGCCACTCTCCGTACTTTGTAAAGGCCTTTTCACCGGCGAAGATCTCGTACCAGCAGACCTTCTTCTTGCCGCCGTAAGCCAGCTCCACCGCGTGGTCGAAGACGATTCTGGAAGCGTTCCATATGTCGGGACCGGTGCCGTCTCCCTCGATGAAGGGAAGAATCGGGTCGTCCGGCACTATTAGCTTGCCGTCGGCGCCCTTCTGAATCTTCGTGCCGGATACCGGCGGGGCGTAATTGATCTTGGCGGACATCGTTTACTCCTTGTTCTCTTGCCGATATGCGAAACGCGCCTTTTTAAGGGGCGCGTTCGGCTTCTTTAAAAAAGGCTTAACTCTATTTGAGGCCGGCGGCGCTCCTGAGGGCGTCTACCCTGTCGGTGCGCTCCCAGGTGAACTCCGTCAGTTCCCTGCCGAAGTGGCCGTAAGCCGAGGTGGACTTGTAGATCGGGCGCAGAAGGTCGAGGGTTTCGATTATCTGCCGGGGCTTCATCGGGAAGACATCCTTGATTATCGCCGCGATCCTGTCGGGCTTGATCTTGCCGGTGCCGAAGGTGTCAACCATCAGCGACACCGGTTCGGCCACGCCGATTGCGTAGGCGATCTGCACCTCGCAGCGGTCGGCGAGCCTGGCGGCGACCACGTTTTTGGCCACATAGCGCGCCATGTAGGAGGCGCTTCTGTCAACCTTTGAGGGATCCTTGCCGGAGAAAGCGCCGCCGCCGTGGCTGCCGTGGCCGCCGTAGGTATCGACTATTATCTTTCTTCCGGTGAGGCCGCAGTCTCCCATCGGACCGCCTATAACGAACCGCCCCGTGGGGTTGATGTAGTAGCGGACCTTGGGATCGAGAAGCTCCTTGGGGATGACGGGCGCTATGACAAGCTCCATCACCGCTTCCTTTACCAGCTTCAGGGTCGCGTCGGGAGTGTGCTGGGTGGAGATGACTATCGCATCGACGGCGACGGGCTTGTTGCCTTCGTAGCGTACCGTCACCTGACTTTTTCCGTCGGGGCGGAAGAAATCCACCAGACCTTCTTTTCTCACCTCCGCGAGGCGGGCGGTCAGCTTGTGGGCGTAGCTTATGGGCATGGGCATAAGCTCGGGGGTCTCGTTCGAGGCGTAGCCGAACATGAGCCCCTGGTCGCCCGCGCCCTGCTCGTGATTTTCGGTTTCGTTGACGCCCATGGCGATGTCCGGCGACTGCTTGCCGAGAGAGACCAGCACCGCGCAGGCTTCCCAGTCAAACCCCATCGACGGGTCGGTGTAGCCGATGTCTTTTATGGTTTTTCTGACCACGTCGGCGAAATCCACCTGCGCCCTGGTGGTTATCTCGCCCGCGATCATCGCCATTCCGGTGGTGACGAGGGTTTCGCAGGCCACGCGGGAGGTCTTGTCCTGGGCGATTATGGCGTCCAGTATCGAATCGGAGATTCTGTCGGCGACCTTGTCGGGGTGGCCTTCGGTGACGCTTTCGGAGGTAAAGAGGAAGTTAGTCATTCCCATTTTTTGTCGTCCTCATCACAATTTAGGGCTTAGGGCTTGACGGACAAGCCCTTAGGAAAACAGATTCGGCATTCTACAGCTTTTCACTTAGCGGGTCCAGAAGGCCCGGGTGTTTTTCGCTGAAATATTTTTCGAGGTAATTTCTCACGTCCTCGGCGGTGGACATGTTTACAACCATGCCGGCGAGGGCGCGGGCTTCTTCGGTCGTGGAACGGTTGATGATCCGCTTTATCCTCGGAATGGAGGCGGCCTGCATGGAGAGTTCGTCAACCCCGAGCCCCAGAAGGATAAGGGTATAAAGCTCGTCGCCCGCCATTTCGCCGCAGACCGATACAAGCTTCCCTTCCCTGTTGCCCGCCTCGGCGGTCATCTTTATGAGTCTTAGCACGGCCGGGTTCAGCGGCTCGTAAAGATAGGCCACGTGTTCGTTGCCCCTGTCGATGGCGATGGTGTACTGGATGAGGTCGTTTGTGCCGATGGACAGAAAATCCACCATCCCGGCGATCTTGTCGGCCATTACCGCCGAGGAGGGGACCTCGATCATCACCCCGACCTGCATCTTCTCCGAATAGGCGACTCCCCTCTGACGCAGCCGGGCTTTCGCCTTCTCCAGCAGCCCAAGGGTCTCTTCGAGTTCCTTCACCCCGGAGATCATCGGGAACATCACCCTTATGTTCCCCTTTACGGAGGCGCGAAGGATGCCGCAAAGCTGCTGCTGGAAGATCTCGGGCTCCCTCATGCAGAGGCGTATCGAACGAAGTCCCAGCGCCGGGTTGGTCTCTTCGGTGAGGGGCAGGGAGTGGGCGACCTTGTCGCCGCCGAGATCCAGGGTCCGAATCGTGAGCACTTCGGGGTAAACGGCCTCGGCGAATTTTACGTAGGTCTCGTAGTGCTCCTCCTCCGTGGGGAGGGAATCGCGGTTAAGATACATGAATTCGGTGCGGTAAAGGCCGATTCCGTCCGCCCGGTATCTGGCGAGGGTGGAAAGCTCCTCCGCAAGCTCGACGTTGCCGCGCACCATTACCCTGTGGCCGTCGGCGGTTTCCGCTAGGAGCTCCGCCTGCGAATCCAGTTCGAGAAGAAATTCCCTGTAACGCGCGGCGCGTTTTTTATATTTTTCAAGGTCCTCTTCGGAGGGGTTGACTATGACCTTGCCGGAAATGCCGTCGACTATTACGAGATCCCCGCCGTTGGCGGTGTCGGTAACGTTTTCGAGTCCGACCGCCGCCGGTATGCCGAGGGCGCGGGCGAGAATTGCGGTGTGCGAGGTCCGTCCGCCGAGGTCGGTCACGAAGGCCTTTACCTGATGGACGTCCATCTGGGCGGTGTCCATCGGCGAGAGGTCGTGCGCCACCACTACCACGTCCGCGCGTATGTCCTGCAGCCGCTTGACCTGTATTCCCGCGAGGTTGCGAAGGACGCGCTCGCCGAGGTGGTCTATGTCGTTTTGCCTGTCGCGGAAGTACTCGTCGTCGATTCCCGCGAAGACGGATTTTACCTTTTGTATAACCTGCCAGAAGGCGAAGTCCGCGTTGACCAGAGATTCGCTGATCACCCTCTCGGTGTCCTTCACCAGCATGTTGTCGCGGAGCATGAGGAGGTTTACGTCCACCAGGTAGCCGTAATCGCCGAGCTTGTTCAGCTCGTAATGCTTTTTGACGGCGGTGAGCTGCTCGCGGCTGAGTTCGAGAGCCTCCTTGAAGCGCTGGATCTCCTGCTCGGCCATCTCCGGGGTAATCAGCCGCTCCTGGGGCTTTACCTTTTTCCGGTCGACCAGATACGCCCTTCCGATGACGATTCCGGGGCTTACGGGAATGCCGCTCCACTCGCTTCGCTGGAGTACGACCTTTCCCTTTTTTTCTGAATGATTACTCATGTTCTCCGAATCCGCCTCTGACGAGCCCTCCGACAGCCTCCATGGCCTCGTGGGCGTCGGCCCCGCTCGTCCTGACAGTTATTGTCGTCCCTCTGCCCGCCGCAAGCATCAGTATTCCCATTATGGATTTGCCGTTGACGCTGATGCCGTCCTTGGCCACTTCCACTTCGGCCGTGAATTTTTGCGCCGTCTTCACAAGTTGCGCGGCGGGTCTCGCATGGAGTCCGAGCTTGTTTACAATCTCGAATTTTCGCTCCAGCACCTTTTCGTCGGTCATTTCACAAGTCCCAGCAAGACAAAGATGATCGTGGCAAGAAAAAGCACTCTGACGGGATCGACTCCCCTTTTTGCCAGAGAGGAAAGGGCGAGTGCGCCCGCTCCCGTCGCCGCCAGCACCAGAAGAGATCCCGGCAGGACTCCCGAAGAGGCCTTAAAGGCCATCACCCCGGCGACCGCACCGAGGATTGCCGAGCCGTAGAGCTTCATCCGTCCCGAGGCGGGAAGAAATCCCGTTTTCAGAAGCGAGGTAATCCCCTCCTCGCCTTTAAGATACCCGATTTGAAAAAACAAAACCCTCGTATAGACGGAAATTATCAGCCAGGTAAGCAAAAAAGCCAGCGGGGCCCACTTTATTCCCAGCAAAAGCGCCAGAACGGCAGCCGCAGCCAGAAAGGGTTTCAGCCCCCCCCAGAAAAAGCTGTCGCCGAGCCCTCCGAAAGGCCCCATGGCGACCTGCCAGATGTCTTTTACCCTGCTCCCCTCGCCCCGTTCTTCGAGCCTAAGGGCGCACCCCAGAAGGGCGGGGGCGAAAAAAGGATGGGTGTTGAAGGTTTCGGTGTACCTTCTCGCCGCCTCTACCCTTTCGGGTCCCCCGGCTCCGTAGAATTCGTCCAGGGCGGGCTCCATCGCCCAGCAAAAACCAAGCGCCTGGAGCCCCTCGAAGCTCCAGGAGGCCTGAAGCCAGAGGCTTCGGAGCAGAATGCGCGCCCTCGTCAGTTTATTCACGGCGCAGCCAGAAACCAGGTCGAACAAAAAAAGCCGACGATGGCCGAGAGCCCGAAAGCCGCTTTGCCGTACCTGCCGCCGATTCCGGCCAGAAGCGCCCCTCCTCCGGCGGTCAGGATTACGAGCGCCAGCGCGTAACGGTTGGAGCCCCCGAGCAGACCGCCGAAGGTATCGGCCGTTAACTGCCCGAACATCCATCCGGTAAGGGTGGCCGCCAGAGTCAGCGCCGATCCGGCGAAGAAAAACCTCGCGGCGCAATCGAAATGAGGACGAAAAAGGCGGATCATCCTGCCTTCGGCGAGAGCTTTTCGCACTCTGAGGTAGGACACTCCGTTCTGGTTTCTGATTTTCAGGTCCGCCCACCTTCCGAGATAGCCGAACGGCAGCCCGAAGAGGACTCCGATCGAGGAAGCCTGGGGGATGCCTATTCCGGGGTGGGGAGCCAGAGTGGCGGCCGCCGCGACGGCGGCAAGGGTGGCGAGAGCGTCGTCGGGGGGCACCGCTCCTCCTATAGGGAGGCGCATGAGCCACAGAAATTCAAGAAGTATGGCGCACCAGCACCCCGCCTCGAAATCGCCAAGCAGATACCCTGCAACCGGACCCGCGACGATCGGTCTTGAAACCATCGTCTGGAAAAAGGCGGTGCGGTCCAGAGAGAGCAACCCCCCGAACAGGGAAAGGTAGGCGAGGATTAGCGGGGGCAATTCTTTTTATATTCCTCCAGCATTTCGCCGGTGATTCTTATCGGCTTGTCTCCGGGAAGAGCCCTCGCCTCTATTTCGACTCCCAGGCCGGCTATCTCGGAAAGCTCGACCACCGTGGCGAGATTCAGATAAACGCTCTCGGTTATCCTCTGGCACTCGTCGGAGGAGTGAATGTTGCCGAGGTTCAGGGAGGTGAGGTCGAGCCCGGCTTTCAAAGCGTCGAGAGCCCCTTTGGTGCTGCGAAAGAGTATGAGTATTTTTTTGTTTTTGTTTTTTTCGACCGAAGCCGGGGCGGCTGCGGGACTTATAACCATAATGTCCGGCCCCCGGAAACCGAGGGACTCGAAAATCGATTTCTGGAAAGGGTCCTTGCAGAGCCCCTCGTCGCACACCAGAATGAGGTCGATTTTCAGCCTCGGCACCCATCCTTCGAGAACCTGGCCGTGAACGAGCCGGTTGTCCACCCTGCCGATTACGTTAAACATGGCCGCCTTCCGGCCTTTCAACGATAATCGGTCTCAAGTGGTTTCCTTAAGGGAACAGTGGAATATCTCGCCGGCGACGATGATGTTTCTCGCGCCGTAATCCTTGATGAAGGCGGCTAGTTCCTCAAGCCCCATCGTTCTTCTGGCGACGTGGGCCTTTATGAGCATGGGGAGGTTGACCCCGGCGACGACCTCGACGGTTTTTTTCCGAAGCATCGAGAGCGCTACGTTGGTGGGAGTGCCGCCGAACATGTCGGTGAATACTATGACCCCCTTGCCCCGGTCGGTGTCGTCGATGGCTTTTTGAACCATCGAGGTGGCTTCGTCGAGGGAGTGGTTGTAGTGGATCGACACCGAGGTCACCCCGCTCATCGGCCCGACTATCCCTTCGGCGGCCAAGACCATCTCCCTGCCGAAATCGCGGTGCGCCGCTACGACAAGGCCGACTACCTCTTCAGTTTCGCTCATCTCGCAGATCCCTGTGAAGCACCCTTATTTTACGCTCGCTGTCCCCGAGGGCGTCTGCCAGTCTCTCGACAAAGGCCACCGAGCGGTGCTTGCCCCCGGTGCAGCCTATTGCGATGGTCAGGTATGACTTCCCCTCGGCTTCGTAGAGGGGCAGAAGGTACTTGAGAATGTCCCTGAACTTCTGGAAGGATTCCTCGGCTTCCACCGAGCTGAAAACGAACTTGAAAACGTCGGGGTTGGTACCGTTTTTGTCCTTCAGTTCGGAGACGAAATAGGGATTGGGCAGGTATCTTACGTCGAAGATTATGTTTGCCTCGCGGGGAAGACCGTTCCGGAAGCCGAAGCTCAGGAGGGTGACCTGGAGCTGCTTTTCGTCGGTTTCGCGCTTGAAATAATCCCAGAGGGTGCGCTTGAGGTCGTGGACGCTCATGCTGGAGGTGTCTATTGAAATGTCCGCCCGCTCCTTTATCCCGGCGAAGAGCTTTCTCTCCTGACAGATACCCTCGAAGACGGACCTGTCCTTCGCCAGCGGGTGGCGGCGCCTCGTCTCGCTGAACCTTTTTAGCAGAACCTCGTCGTCGGATTCGAGAAAGACCAGTTCGACCTTGGTGCCCAGGGTGTCGAGCTCCTCGAACGCCTCTATGTAGCGTTCCAGAAACTCGCTCTCGCGGGAATCCATGCCTATGGCGACCTTGGTGACCATCTCCCTCGAAAAAAGGCTGAGCTGGGCCAGCTTCGGGAGGAGCGCCACCGGGAGGTTGTCTATGCAGAAAAATCCGAGGTCTTCGAGGGCTTTCAGCGCGGCTGTCTTTCCTGAGCCGGAGAGCCCGGTGACCACTACGAATCTGACGAAGTTCAGTCTTTGCCCTCCCGTATCTTTTCATCGAGCTTTTCGACGAAGGACAGCGCGCTGTTCTGGCCCATTCTCTTCAAAAGGTGATTTCTGGCCGCTACCTCTATCACGGAAGCCATGTTTCTTCCGGCGGCGACGGGTATGCTGAGATAGGGCACCTCGACGGTGAGTATGGAGAAGGTCTTTTCGTCGATTCCCAGCCTGTCGTAATCCTGTGAAGAATCCCACGGCACCAGATCTACCACGAGGTCGATCTCTTTTTCAGGCAATATCGAGGTGACGCCGAAGAGGTCGCGGACGTTCAGCACCCCGAGGCCCCGTATCTCCATGTGGTAGCGGATTATGCCCATTCCCCTTCCGATGAGGTTGAAGGGAGGGACGAGGCGTATCTCCACCATGTCGTCGGCCACGAGGCGGTGTCCCCGGAGTATGAGGTCCATCGCACACTCGCTCTTGCCGACTCCGCTGGGCCCCCGAAGCAGAACGCCGATGCCGATGACGTCAACGAGCACGGCGTGCATGTGGGTGGAGGGTGCGAGGCGGTCTTCAAGAAATTTTTCCACCCTCTCGATGAGAAGGCGGCTGGTAAGAGCGGTCCGGAAGAGGGGGATTTTCTTTTCGTCCGAGTACTTGACGAAAAGCTCGTCTACCTGCTGGCCTTTGGTGACTATAAAGCAGGCTATGTCGAGCTCGAAGATCCTTTTTATCGCCCTCTCCCGCTTTTCGGCCTTGAGGCTTTCGAGGTAGCGAAGCTCGGTAGCGCCGAGAACCTGTACGCGGTGAGGGCGTATCTGCTTTACGTAGCCCGCAAGCGCCAGACCCGGTTTCTGGATGCGAGGAGAGCGCAGAAGGTTGTCGAGCCCCTCTTTGCCCCCGAGGATCTCAAGCCCCAGGCGGTGGGTTTTGTCCTCAAGCAGCGCGCGGCACTTTATCTCGTTATTCACTTTTGAAGCCGGGTCAGTACTTCTCGTCTTCGCTGACAATAAGATCAAAGAGGTCTTCGACGCTGCTTTGCTTGATCAGCTCGTCCCTGAACTGGCGGGATTTCAGGAGCCGCGAAATCCTGGCCAGCGCCTTGAGGTGGAGGCTGGCGGAGTTTTCAGGAGCGATGAGGAGAAACAGTATGTGGACGGGCGCGCCGTCCATGCTGTCGAAGTCCACGCCGTTTCTGGAGAGCGCGAATACGGAGACGACATCGCCGATCTCGGAGAGCTTGCCGTGGGGAATGGCTATACCCTCGCCTATGCCGGTCGAGCCGAGCTGTTCTCTCTCAAGGAGAACGGTAAGGGCCTTGCCGGCGTCCGGCACGCCTTTTGTCTTCTCCAGAACGCCGACCATCTCCGAAAGCGCTCCCTCCTTGTTGTGGGAAGCGAGGTCGGGGATAATCCATTCTTTCCTTAGAAAATCGGCCACCCGCATCGTAGCGGCTCCTTTACGCCATCACTCCGGCTCGATAAGTCCGTAGTCGCCGTCCTCGCGCCTGTAAACCACCTTCACCTTGCCGTCGTCGCCCGTGAAGACGAGAAAATTCTTGTCGGTAAGGTCTATTTCCATCACCGCGTCGGAGACCGACTTCGGGTGTGTCTCGTAGTGGCCGGTCTGGACGATCTTCGGCTCGGTTTCCTGGGCGAAGGATTCGTAGGAATACACGCTCTCGCGGATGGTGTTGGCTTCGAGAGTGGTCATCCTCTTGTGGCCCCTGACCTTTTCCTTGTAGCGGGAAAGCTGGCGGTCGAGCTTGGTGAAGACTCCGTCGATGGCGGTGTGAAAATCGGGGCCTTCGGTCTTGGCGTTCATGCGAAGACCGTTGGCGTTCATTATCACTTCAGCCGTGTACCGGAACTTCTCGTGGGTAAGTATTACGTGGCTGTCTACGACGACGTCGAAATACTTCTTAAGTTTCTTGAGCTTGTCGGATACGTAGGTTTTGTATTCCTCGGTCGGCTCCGCGTGCCGGAAGGTGATGTTTACTTGCATTGTGAAATCTCCTGACAGGTTTCCTTCTTGCGCGAGAATCTCTCGCGTAAAGAAGTGACTCTAGCAAATGAACGTTTAGAATGTCAATCGGCCCTGCTCGCCCTCAACTGTACGACCTGCGTGAGCCGGAGGGCAAAATCCCCATGCTTTCCCGATACTTGCTTACCGTCCGCCTCGCGATTTTAAGCGAAAACTCTTTTTCAAGTATTTTTGCTATCTCTTGATCGCTCAGGGGATTGCCCGAGTCTTCCCTCGAAACCACCTCTTTAATTCTAGCCTTAACGCTACGGCTCGCCAAATCCTCGCCGCCGTGGCGCGAGATGGCGCTGGAGAAAAAGTATTTCAGCTCGAAGGTTCCCTGGGGGGTGCTCATGTACTTGCCGGTGGTGACCCTGCTGACGGTGGATTCGTGCATCCCTATGTCGTCGGCCACGTCCCGGAGGATAAGGGGCCTAAGCTGGGTTACTCCGTTGTCGAAGAAGTTTTTCTGGAATTTGACGATGGAGTTGGCGACCTTGAGAAGGGTCTGCTGGCGCTGCTCTATGGCGCGGATGAGCCACATGGCGGCCTGAATCCTCTCCTGTATGTAGCCCTTGGCGGCTTTGCCCTCGTCGCTCTCGTTCTTCAGAATCGAGCGGTAGTAGGGGGACACGCGAAGGTGCGGGAGGCCGTCGTTGTTGAGTTGGACGACGTACTCGTCGCCGCGCTTGGTGACGTACACGTCGGGGACGACGTAATCGACCCTCGCCTCGAAGAAGGCCCTTCCGGGCTTGGGCTCCAGCCCCGAGATGAATTTCGCGCCGAGGTTGGCTTCTTCGAGGGTAATGCCAAGGTCCCTGGCCATCTTGGGATAGTTTTTCGACTCAAGGTATTTTATCCCCTCGGAGATAATCTTTTTGACGTAGGCCGGGGCTTCCCTGTCCTCGGCCTGACGCATCAGACACTCCTCGAGGCTTCTCGACGCGACTCCCGTGGGGTCGAAATCCTGTATGAGGGAAAGAACCCTTTCGACGCTGCTTACCGGCTCGTTCAACGTTTCGGCTATCTCTTCGACGGTGGAGCGAAGGTAGCCGTCGTCGTCGATGTTGCCGATTATCACCTCGCCGATCTCGAATTCCCTTTGCTCTACGTCGCCCATGCGAAGCTGCCACAGGAGGTGATCGTGAAGGGTGGTTTCCGGCGCGATGTAATTCTCGAAGGAGGTGCGCTCTTCGGCGGGCTCGGGGATGTGGTCGGCGACGGGGGGCTGGTCGTGGGCGGCGAGATACTGTTCCCATTCCTCGATCTCTTTGGGAAGCGCCTCGTCTTTTACGGTTTCGGGGGTGAGTTCCAGCAGAGCGGTCGGCGAATCGGCGGGCTCTTCGGATTCTGAATCCTTGACCTCTTCGAGCAGGGGATTTTCTTCGAGCTCTTCCTGAACCCTGTCGAGGAGTTCCATCCGGTTGAGCTGCAGGAGCTTTATCGCCTGCTGGAGCTGTGGCGTCATTACCAGCTCCTGGGTCAGGCGGATGTCCTGCGTTATTTTTTGAGTAAACTCCAAAGCCATTAAGGATCAGTCCAGACGAAAGGATTCCCCGAGATACACTTCACGGGCACTGGGACTCTCTACGATTTTTTTCGGGGTTCCCTCTTCGAGAACCTCGCCGCGGCTGATGATGTAAGCGCGGTCGCAAACGCCCAAAGCCTCTCTAACGTTATGATCGCTAAGTATAATCCCGATCCCCATGGACTTCAATTGCAATATTCGTTCCCGAATCTCGGCGACCGCAATGGGATCCACTCCGGCAAAGGGTTCGTCGAGCAGGATGAACTTCGGCGAGGTTGAAAGGAGGCGCGCTATTTCGAGTCTTCTGCGCTCGCCGCCGGAGAGATGGAGGGCCTTGCGGTCGGCGATGTGGCGGATCGCAAGCTGTTCCATCACCTCTTCGGTCCTCTCTTCGGCCCGGGCGTGAGGATAGTCCAGCGCTTCGAGTACGCAGTAAATGTTGTCGTGAACGGTGAGCCTGCGAAAGATGCTGGGTTCCTGCGGAAGGTACCCGAGCCCCTTTCTGGCGCGCTTGTACATCGGAAGCGAGGTTATGTCTTCGCCGCAAAGCGACACCTCGCCGCCGTCGGCCTGCACCAGACCTATTATCATGTAAAAGGAGGTCGTCTTCCCCGCCCCGTTCGGCCCCAGAAGCCCGACCACCTCGCCTTCGGAGACGTTTATGTCCACCCCGTCCACCACGGCCTTTTTCCCGTAGATCTTTTTAAGGCCGGTCGCGGACAGCGTCGCGGGAGGATTCACTTTTTTATTTCTCCGGGTTTGGTTTCCTGCGGGAAGAGGACCGCGCTGGCCCTCTCGACGCTTATGCGTTCGTCGGTGAAGTTTATGCTTATCTTCTCCCCGCTGACGGCGTCCCTCCCCCGCCAGACCTTGGGCTCGCCGGAAAGGACAGCCACGTCGGTTTCGAGGTTGTAGTCCGCCGCCCCCGCCACGGCTGCGATTTCGCCTTTCCGGAGACGTACGTTTCCCTTCGCGGAAACCTGCTTTATCCTCTGGTCCTCGGTGGAGCGCACCTCCAGCCTGTCGGCGTTTATGGTCATCTCGCCTTTTGTTGCGGTGACCTCGCCGGTGAAGATGACGAGGCGCTCCCTGGACTGAAGCTCCATCGACTGGGCGTCGACGCTTATGGGAGCGCCGCCGTCGGAGCCCATCATTACCGGGACCGGAGGGGCGCAAAAACCGGCCGCCCCGATGACCGCAAACAACAAAACCAGCGCGTATATTCTCACGTCACATCCTTCCGAGCACGGCGTGAACGTCTTTATCGATAAAAGCTACTCTTCCTTCCGCCAGGACCCTGAGGCCCTTGCCGGTTACCCGTATAAAATCCCCCCGAAGCTCTATTTCTTCGGTGGAGGTAAGGATTCCGGCCTTCAAATCGAAGGTCAGCGACCTGCCCCGCGCCGAATACCCTTTCCAAACGACCTCAACGTCTCCGGCGAGGTCGATGGCGCTTTCGCTTACAAAGCTGCAGGTCTCGGCGGTTACGCTTATCTCGCCGTCAGCGTCCGTAAGCGCGGCGGTTACTCCCTCCATCTTTCCGACCTTGCCCATAGCGTCGGCGCTGGCGCTCTTCGCCTTCAGAAGCCACCTGCCGTTTTTCACCAGCGAATCCCCCTCGATCGAGAGAGCCTTGAAGGATTGCGCCGTGAGTCTGGATTCCTCGGCGGGTTTTTGCTTCGGCGGTTCTTTGCCGCCGCACGCTGTCAGCGAAACGGCGAGAAGAACCGCCACGGCTAACGAGACCTTTTGGCTCAAGACTCCTCCGGGCCGAGAAAGCCTTTCACGATGGAGTCCCAAAGCCCCTTCGCCTTCAGTATCTCCTCACAGACCTCCCGCACCGCGCCGCGTCCGCCGCTTTTAGCGGTAACGTAGTGAACGCGGGCTTTCACCTCTTCCGGCGCCGAGGGCACTGTAATCGCGAGACCCGCTTTCGTCAGAACCGGAAGGTCCAGAAGGTCGTCCCCCGCGTAGGCGGCGTTCTCGGGCGCAAGCCCCTTGTCGAGGAGGATTTTCTTGAAGACCGGGACCTTGTCCCTGACCCCCTGATGAAGCTCGGATATCCGCAGTTCCTTCGCCCTCTGGGCCACTACGTCGCTGACCCTTCCGGTTATGAGCGCGACTGTAACGCCGCTGTCCTGCAGCAGCCGAAGGCCCAGCCCGTCGGTAACGTCGAAATCCTTCGTCTCGCCGCCCTTGCCGTCAAGGGTCACCCTTCCGTCGGTCATTACGCCGTCAACGTCCAGAAAGAGTATAGAAACGGAGGCGAAGCGCTCGCGAAGTTCCATCAGAGCCCGGCCCGGACGAGATGGTGAATGTGGGTGACGCCGCACACCCTTCCGTCTTCGCCGGTGACGAAGAGGCTGGTTATGGAGAAGTTCTCCATCAGGCAGAGGGCGTCCGCCGCAAGCATGGTCGCGGGAACGGTCTTGGGATTTTTGTGCATGAGCTCTTCGGCGGTAACGTCGAGGAAGTTTTCCCTCGCCTCTATGCCCCTGCGAAGGTCGCCGTCGGTTATTACTCCCAGAAGTTCTCCGTCTTCGCCGAAAACCCCGGTGAAGCCGAGCCCCTTGCCGGATATCTCGGGGATGACCTTTCTCATTTTATCCGCCGCCTTGGCCCTGGGTATCCCCTCGCCCCGTACCATCAGGTCTTCGAGGGTCAGGGTCAGCCGCCTCCCGAGGGAACCGGCGGGATGGACGAGGGCGAAATCCTCGGCGGAAACACCGCGCTTTTCCATAAGCGCCGCAGCCAGGGCGTCGCCAAGGGCCAGAGAAGCGGTAGTGGAGGCCATGGGAGCGAGATTGAGAGGGCAGGCGTCTTCCTTCACCGGGACTTTGAGGGTTACGTCGGCGCGCCTCGCCAGCGAGGACTTCTCCTCGCCGGTCATGCAGACCAGAGGAAGGTTCATTCGCCGTATCAGCGGCAGAAGCCCTAGAATCTCGGCGGTCTCCCCCGAATTAGAGAGGGCGAGGACCACGTCGTTTTTTGACAGCATCCCGAGGTCGCCGTGGGCGCCCTCCGCCGGGTGGAGGAAGAAGGCGGGGGTGCCGGTAGAACTGAAAGTGGCGGCAATCTTCTTGCAGATTATCCCGCTCTTGCCCATTCCGGTCAGGATTACCTTCCCCTTGCAGCCGTAAAGAATATTGAGCGCCCTGTCGAAGGATTCGTCGAGCGACTCTTTCAGTCTCAGTATCGCCGAGGATTCTATGGCGAGGACTCTTTTGCCGGTCTCGATGAAGCTCACCGGAAGCTTCTCCTTGCCTCGTCGATGGCCAGCGCGGAGCGCAGGAGTCCTTCGACCTTCTCCAGAGGAACCGAATTGGGGCCGTCGCAACGCGCCTTTGAGGGGTCGGGGTGCGTTTCGATAAAAAGGGCGTCGATTCCGACCGCCACGGCGGCGCGGACGAGGGCGGGAACGCGGCTTGAATCTCCGCCGGAGACTCCGCAGCCCCCGCCGGGGTACTGCACCGAGTGGGTGGCGTCGAAGACCACCGGATAGCCGAGTTCGGCCATCGCCGGAAGCCCCTGAAAATCCACTACGAGGTAATGGTACCCGAAGGTCGTCCCCCTCTCGGTGAGGGTCACGCCGCCGGAGCCCGCGACGGATTCCACCTTGCGCGCCGCGCCCAGCATATCCTCGGGGGCCTGGAACTGCCCCTTCTTGATGTTGACCGGCTTCCCGGTCTTGCCTGCGGCGACGAGAAGGTCGGTCTGACGGCACAAGAAGGCGGGAATCTGGATACAGTCGAGAACCTCTCCAGCCGAAAGCGCCTCCTCCGGCGAATGCACGTCGGAGAGGATGGCGACTCCAAGCTCTTTCCTTACCTTTTCGAGTATCCTGAGGCCCTTTTCAAGGCCGGGGCCCCGAAAGGAATCGACGGAGGTCCGGTTGGCCTTGTCGTAAGAGCTTTTGAAGATAAACGGGATACCGAGGCCGGAGGTTATCTTGCAGAGATTTTCCGCCGTTTGCATAACGAGCTCTTCGCTCTCGATGACGCAGGGCCCGGCGATGAGCGCGAGGGGCGCTCCCGAGCCAATCGGGATGGAACGTATCTCTACCCTTTTCAAACTCACTCCGCCGGTCCCTTTTTCTTCTTGTTTTCAAGGCTGGCCTTGATGAAATCCCTGAAAAGAGGGTGGGGGTCCATCGGGCGCGACTTGAACTCGGGGTGAAACTGGCAGCCCACGAACCACGGATGATCGGGAAGCTCCACCATCTCCACCAGAGAACCGTCCGGCGAGAGTCCGGAGAGTATCAGCCCCTTCTCCTGAAGCTTGTCCCTAAAGGCGTTAGAGACCTCGTAGCGGTGGCGGTGGCGCTCGTTGATCTCCTTCGTTCCGTAGGCGGCGAAGGAGTGGGTGTTTTCGAGGAGCCTGCAGGGGTAAGCCCCCAGCCTCATCGTCCCGCCCTTGTTTTCTATGCCCACCTGCTCTTGCATCATGTCGATGACCGGGTACGGGGTCTCGGGGTCGAATTCGGAGGAGTTGGCTTTATCGAGGCCGCAGACGTTGCGGGCGAACTCCACGACTGCGAGCTGCATCCCGAGGCAGATGCCGAAATAGGGTATTTTCTTTTCGCGGGCGTAGTTAATGGCCCGCATCTTCCCCTCGGTCCCCCTCGTGCCGAAGCCGCCGGGGACCAGCACCCCGTCCGCAAGCTTGTCGAGGCCGAGATCTTCGCCGTTTTCAAATTCCTCGGAATCGAAGTAGATAAGCTCCACCTTGCACTGGTTGCCGAAGCCGCCGTGGGTAAGGGCCTCTGAGAGGCTCTTGTAGCTCTCTTTGAGCTCCACGTACTTGCCGACGATGGCGATTTTGACCGTATCCTTGGGGTAGCGGACAATCTCCAGAATCTTTTCCCACCCCTCCAGTTTCGGCTTGCCGGTCCAGATGTTCAGCAGTTCCACCACCTTCTGGTCGAGCCCCTCCTCATGGAGGTTCAGAGGAACCTCGTAGATGTTTTTTACGTCCTTCGCGGAGATGACGGCGTCGTTGTCGACGCTGCAAAAGAGCGCGATTTTCTTTTTGATGTCGGGGGCGAGCGCCTTCTCGCAGCGGCAAAGGAGGATATCGGGCTGGATGCCGATGCGGCGCAGTTCGTTAACCGAGTGCTGGGTGGGCTTTGTCTTCACCTCACCCGCCGCCGCGAGGTAGGGAACCAGCGTCAGGTGCATGAAAATAGTGTTTCTGCTTCCGACTTCGGTGCGAAACTGTCTTATGGCTTCGAGAAAGGGCAGGCTCTCTATGTCTCCGACGGTGCCTCCGACTTCCACAATGGTTACGTCGGTTCCCTTGGCCGCGAGGTGGATTCTTCTTTTTATTTCGTCGGTGATGTGGGGGATTACCTGAACCGTGCCGCCCAGATAGTCTCCCTTTCTCTCCTTGGAAATGACTGTGTCGTAAACCTGCCCGCTGGTGAAATTATTGTTCACGCTCAGCTTGGCATGGGTAAAGCGTTCGTAATGGCCCAGGTCGAGATCGGTCTCGGCGCCGTCGTCGGTTACGAAAACCTCTCCGTGCTGATAGGGATTCATCGTCCCCGGATCTACGTTGATGTACGGGTCCATCTTGAGGTGGGTTATGTTGAGCCCCCTCGCCTCCAGCAGCGCCCCGAGGCTGGCGGAAGCCAGACCCTTGCCAAGGCTGGAGAGAACGCCTCCGGTGACGAATACGAATTTGGTATGCATGCTCGCTCCTACGGAGATGAAATGTAAAAAATTGAAGGCGTCTTCATTTTCCCGCCGTTTTTTTCAGAAACTCTTCGACCGGGGGAACGTCCTTTGGGCTGTCAACCCCTCTGGCGAAAGGCCCTTTTGCCAGGGCGACCCGTATCTTCCACCCGGCTTCGAGGGCGCGGAGCTGTTCAAGCTCCTCCGCCTTCTCAAGTTTTCCAGCCGGGAGGGCGGTGAAGGCAAAGAGGCTCTCGCGCAAAAATCCGTAGACGCCCAGATGGACCAGAGGAAGGACGCCCCCCGGGGGGAACGCCGCCCCCGGATTTGCTCCCCTCCAGGCGTCGCGGTAATAGGGTATGGGCGAACGGGAAAAGTATAGCGCATCGTCCGTCCCGTCACATACCACCTTTACAACGTCGGGGCTGAGAAGTTCACCGGCGTTTTCGGCCGGACGGGCGAGGGTCGCCATGCGAACCCCGCCGGAACCGCCGAAGAGCCCTACGAGCCTCTCGACGTTCACCGGGTTAAAAGCCGGTTCGTCGCCCTGAAGGTTTATTATTATGCCGGCGTCGATCTTCCGGGCGGCTTCGGCGACCCTGTCGGTCCCCGTTCTGCATTCGGGGGAAGTCATGATTGCCTTCCCTCCGGCCCCGGCGGCCGCCTTCGCAATCTCATCGGAATCGGTGGCTACGTAAACCCCGGAAAGGCTTTTAACGCTGAGGGCCGCGCGGACCACCCAGGAAATCATCGGCTTTCCGAGTATGGGGTAGAGAGGCTTGCCGGGAAACCTGGAGGAAGCGTATCTGGCCGGAATTATGGCTACTGCCCGCACTCTTGTGTCTCCCGCTCGATGAAACCGGACAAACCCCGCCGTCCGGAAAGGGCGGACTGAGGGTCTGCCCTCCAGGCCTTGCCGGTATCGGAAAATTTCCTATTTCCAGAGAACTTCGAGGATTTGCCTGTCCGAATCCGAGATATGGATGAATTCGCAGCCGACCTGGAACTTTCCTTCCGGGTCAGGAACCTCGTAAACGACCTTGCCCATGGCTTTTACGACGGTGTTCTTGACTGAAATCAGAATATCGAAATAGGTGCCGATGCCGTACTTTTCATCGGAAACGAACATGCAACCGCCAAGCCCCACAACCTGGGTCTTGGCGAAGGATTCCATCTCGGCGGGTCCGAGCTTTTTCAGAAGTATGGTGTTTTCAGACGGGATTCTTGGAAACCGTCTCCTGATATCCATTATCCGGTGCTTTCCTTTCAGCCAACCACGAGGCGGTGTCACCCGCGCTGGTCATATCCATCCCGTAACCGGTTGCCGTAAAATTTCACACCGGCCCCGGTCGCCGTACAACATGGTACTTAGGAGTTTTAAGCGGGTCAAGTCTCTTGGAGCAAAAACAAAAACCCCTTTCCGGGGTTTCAGGGGGCAAAAGCCGCATACCTTATTTATCACTTGAGCCAGAGCGTCTCCAGCAGTTTTCTGTCCTCGTCGTTTATATCCACGAACTCCGCTCCGACGTTTAAAACGCCGGATTCGTCGGGTATTTCGTAGACGACCTTCCCTTTGGCCTTTACGACGTGGGGCCCGGTCGAGATAAAAATTTCAAAATACGAGCCGATTCCGAAACTTTCATCGGAAATGAACATGCACCCCCCGAGACCAACCGTCCTGGTTTTTGTAAACCCCTCGACCTCGCGCTGGCCCAGTTTCTTTATCAGAACGGCGTTTTCCGAAGGTACTCTCGGGAATTTCCTGAAGGGATGCTCGTAGCTCATCGTTCCCCCTTAAATGGTTTTTCCTTTACTATTACCAATCTACCGCACCAAACGGCAGAAACGCAATGTAATGAATTTTTTTCCGGTCGTTTCTTCTTGTCAACCGGGACATAAATGAGATAAATGGATAGGGAAGTGTGAAAAAAACTTGTTGCAATTTGGGCAACCAGTGGTAAAGAGGCGTAACTTTGCGTAAAGCTACACTTATATGGTTCTCCGGCTACGACAAGCCCTACCGGACGATCACGCTTTCAATGCGTGCGATATACGCCATACTGGGCGTTTTCGGTTTCTTTGTCCTGAGTTCGGTGCTGCTATGCATCACGATGGCCGTCTACCACTACCAGGTTTCATCCCAGCTTGAACAAAGCACAACCCTCTCCACCACCATCGAGCAGCAGCGCGGAATCATCGACGAGTTGACCCAGAAGACCTCCGTCCTTGAGCGGGAGAACTCCGAAAAGCGCGACCAGATAGACCGCATGCACTCCCTCGAAAACCGCCTTCGCAGTTTCTTCGGCATCAAGGCGAGCGAGCTCGGCAAATACCCGAACCAGGGCGGCAAGTCCGCTCCCGTCGAAACCCCATCCGTTCTTGATATCGAAAAGGACTCTTCCGGAAAGATCGGAACCGCCCGGCCCGAGTCCATCGGCCTTGCCGACGTGGTCGCTCAGGTGGAGGATCAGCTCAAGACCCTCAGCGCCGTTCCCACGATGCTGCCGGTAAAGGGAAGCAAAAGAGATCTCTACATCTCCGGCAAATACGGCTGGCGCACCGACCCTATTACGGGAAACACCAAGGAATTCCACTCCGGCCTCGATATCTGCGGCCCCTTCAAGACCCCCATCGTCGCGCCCGCCGACGGAACCGTCATCGAGAGCGGTTTTGACGCCGAATACGGAAACTGCATAAGGATACTCCACGCGGAATCCATAAAGACCCTCTACGCCCACCTCTCCACGAGCAAGGTCAAGGTCGGACAGAAGGTCAAGCGGGGCGACGTGATAGGGCTAATGGGCAACACCGGGCGCTCCACGGGAACCCACCTCCACTACTCCGTCTACAAAAGCGGCCGTTCGGTTAACCCGATGGATTACATCTGGGACGGTTTCGACAGCCCCCTGGCAAGCAGGTAACCATGTTCCAGAAAGCAAAAAAAGACCTTAGGATACCTGTCTCTTCCGGCCCTGAAACCATCCTCGGCTCGGGCACCTCGGCCGAGGGTTCGATTACCTCGAAGGGCGACATCTTCATCGGCGGTGAGTTCAAGGGTGCCATAAAAAGCTCCGGCAACGTCGTGATAAACAAAGGCGTGAAGGTCGAGGCGCAGATAACCGCCGTAAACGTGATTATCCACGGCGAGGTGGTCGGAGACGTTACCGCAAGCGAGACGGTCGAGGTAGGCAACGGCGGAGGCGTCAAGGGCGACGTAAAGGCCGGTTCCGTGCGCGTAGCCGAGGGAGGCCACCTGGTGGGCTCCTGCACGATCTCAACGGGCGAGCCCCCCAGGCCCGCCCTGCCAAAACCAAAAGAACAATAAAGCCTGACTTTGCAGTTATAATAAAAAAGACCGCCTTAAAGACGGTCTTTTTTATTTCTCAAACGGTAATCTTATTGAATTAATCGCCAATTCCATAAAAAAAAAGGACGGCTATCGCCGTCCATTCATATAGCGCCGGATATACCGGCTTAAATCTTTCGGCCTTCGGGCCGTTAATTTCTTTATGGAGCGGGAAACGGGATTCGAACCCGCGACTTCGACCTTGGCAAGGTCGCACTCTACCACTGAGTTATTCCCGCCTGAAAAAGTGAAGCGGATTTTGCCTAATCTGACCTACCAAGTCAAGAGGCATTTTCCTCTAAAATCATTTTTGGCGATTTCTGTAGTTGGCGAGGACTTTTTTAACAAACTGGCGGGTTTCGAGGTAGGGGGGTATTCCGGCGTATTTCTGTACGGCCCCGGGTCCTGCGTTGTAAGCGGCCAGAGCGTGCTCCAGATTCCCATCGAAACGGTCAATGAGACCGGCAAGGTATTTTACTCCGCCGCGGATATTGTCGGTGGGCTCCATCGGGTCGACGACGCCAAGTTCGTCGGCGGTTCCCGGCATGAGCTGCATGAGCCCCATTGCGCCCTTCGGGGAGACCGCGTCGGGGTTGCCGCCGGATTCCACGGAGATGACGGCGTGGACCAGATCGGGGTCGAGAGCGTTATAGTTTGCTATCGAATCGGTGTATTCCATCCAGCTGCCGCCGGGGGAAGGATCGGGCTGGCTCTGAGTCTGGGGCTGGGGGTCGGTCTTAATCAGAACCGTGAAGTCTTCCGAGGTGGGAGTGTCGGTGAACATCACCTGCCCGTCAGGCATTCGCTTGATGTAGATATCCGCCGACGCGGGAGATACCGCGAAAAAGGCCAAGGCGGTCAATGTCAAGCAGGCTGTCTTCAATGAGATTTCCTGACCACTTTTCTCCGGTCGACGGGAATGAGAATCGTACAAACAGTACCCTCGTCAACCTTGCTCTTGTACTTAATCTGACCGAAGTGATCTTCTACTATTAGATGAGCTTTGGCAAGACCTAATCCAACGCCTCTGGTTTTTGAAGTAAAAAACGGATCGAAAATAGAGTCGAGATCCGATTCCGGTATGCCGATTCCGGTATCGCTGACAACAACTCTCGCCCATCCGCCCGTTTCGTCGAGCTTAAGATCGAGTTCGCCGCCTTCATCCGCCATAGCATCGTAAGCATTTTCAATAATAAGCGTAAAAAGTTCTTCCAGAAGCTCCTTGCTGCCGAAAACCATTATTTCCGGGCCCAATTTGAATTCAGTCTTGATTTTTTGCGAAGCCGTGTGGGATTTCGCCACTTTTTCGAGAGAAGCGCCCAGCACCTGCCCCATGTCTACGCTGGCGTTGCAAGGATGAGCGGCGTTGGTGAATTCGACGAAACCCTCGATATCCTCCACCATCCTTTCGAGGCGTTCCACCTCGCTAAGGACAATGCTCATAAACTCCTTTTCAGCGGTGCCTCCAGGGACTGCCTTTTCGACCTTCCTCGCGAAGCCGCCTATCGAAATGAGCGGGTTTCTGACTTCGTGGGCCACGCCCTCGACCACCCTGCCCAGACCGGCAAGCCTCTTGGAAGACAAAAGCTCTCTTTCGAGGAACTTCTCCCTGGTCAGGTCTCTCACCGCGATAATCATCTCCCCTTTCCCCGGCCCGTCCACGGCGTTGACCCTCGCCGTAAACCACCCGTTGTCTCCCCTCTTCAGATTCACCTCCCCCTCGTAGCCCAGGGGGGTCAGCGAACCGGCGAAAACGGCGTTGAGCCAGTTTTCGCTTATATGGGGGGCAACGAAATCGCCTATGTCGTAACCCGAGAGAGTTGCGGGCCTGACGCCCAGAACCGCCGACGCCCTGCGATTCGCGAAGAGCACCTTCGCTTCGGGGGAAACGTGGAGCAGGGCTACGGGTGCGTCGAAGAGAATGTTTTTCGCCACGTCGCCGCCCTTCCAGTTCGGCAATATTGAAATGGTCTCGATGGTGCGGCTTGTCTTGGCCCTGTTTATCGCCGAGCTGACGGTTTTTGAGAGGAGGGCGGGATCGACCGGCTTTTTGAGGCTGTCGCTTATCCCCTGCCGGAAGGCTTCGAGGACGTGGCGCTCGGTCCCCCTGGTTTCGAGGATGACGACCACGGCGAAGGGATCTTTGGATTTTATATGGCGAAGAACCGTAAGACCCGGAATGCGGGCGGGCTTTATGTCCATTACCACCGCGTCGGGCAGGTAACGGTCGTAATACTCCTTGCCGGTCACTCCGTCGAAGGCCTTGAGGCAGTCAAACCCATCCTCTCTCAAGGCCCTTTCAAAAGCTTCGACCGATTCCGAAGCGTCCTCGATAATCAGAACGAGAGGCCTTGGACGCTTCAACGCCTCTTCCAAGGCCTCATTCCGATCAGAAGTCGCCGGTGCGGCAGCACTTGTAGGCAGGCTTGCCGGAACCGCAGGCGCAGGGCAGACCATGACACTTCACGAAGAGCTTGCCGGAACCGCACGGGCAAAGATCGATGGTTTCGTCGGTGGTCTGGCACCCGCGCTTGAGAGTGCTTGAATCCTCGGGCTTGAAGTGGTCTTTCTGGCTCATTTGTTCCTCCTTGGGATATTAGGGCTTGTCCGTAAATAAATCCTTCGTTCTCGCATCCGGCTTTTGGCCCGCTTTTGCCGCTCATCAATCGCAAAACCTCGACGTAGAACAACTACGCCTGCGGTTTTACTCAATCTTCGCGACAAAATCGCTCTCAAAAT
>SCTA01000034.1 GCA_004322275.1 bacterium | reverse complement strand
CCAGCGAGTGAGAGAGCGAGGGTGCTTGTGAGCGCTTCATGAGCCCGTGGCGATTTGCGCGCTCGCCGAGCGACGAACGAGCGTTTTGGCGGAAAGGGGGCGCGCCTTTCTTCTCCCCCATCTTCTTTTGGCGCGAAAAGAAGATGGGGTCCGGGGCGCGGGGCGGGATTAGCCCCGCAACTATCCAATTACATTAATGTTTTATCTGTTATGGTGGGCAGTGCCCACCTTACACGGCTACACGGCTACACGGCTTTCCAAGAACCCCAGTACACAAATATTCCAACAATTGATAAAATAGATAACAATATAAACAAGATAAATATTACCATGTAAAGGGTTGGGGTTTGTTTTTTATCAAAAGCCAAGCCGCAAAAAATTATTTGTTCTGTGACTTTAGACATGACAATTTCAGACGAAGCTAAAATTAATAGAATTACCGATATGCACATAGCAACCAGATCTTTGTTTTTATTGCCATATACCAAAGAAGCATACATTATTATTGCTATTGATATAATTGCTAAAACATTTTGAACTGTTCTAATGTTCTCCACTATTCGGCTACGCATGGATACCTCCTAGTATGCAGGTCGGTTTGCGCGGAGCGAAAAACCGACAAACAAAATAAGGAATTGCCGGATTTTCACGCTGTTCAATCCGGCCGACACGGCTTCTCATCCTACTCGCCCTCTTCTCCTGCTGTCAAAAAGCTCTTCGCCTGCGCGCCCCTCTTCACAATTTAGCGGTAAAATTATCCTTCCGGGGTTAAAATCACCGCTCTTTCAGAGGAGTCTTTAGTGAAGGGAACTATTGTTAACACCGGGGCGGTGCTGGCCGGGGGAGTGCTCGGCGCGCTTCTCGGGTCGAGGGTTGAAGAGCGCTTCAAGACGACCATTCTCCACGCTCTCGGCGTGGCGGTGATCTACATCGGCCTTCGGATGGCGCTGAGCGCGAAAAGCGAGCTTCTGGCCGTAGGCTGCATCCTCCTCGGAGCGGTGACCGGGGAGATGCTTCGCATCGAGGACAGGGTCTGCCTTGCGGGAGAGTGGCTGAAGGGGAGGTTCAGAAGCTCTTCGCCCACCTTTTCGGAGGGGTTCGCCGCCGCCTCGATACTCTACGTCACCGGCGCGATGGCGATTATCGGCGCGATAAAGGACGGCGTCTACGGCGACCCCTCGGTGCTTTACGTCAAGGCGCTGCTGGACGGCTCCGCCTCGATAATCTTCGGCTCGGCCCTCGGCATAGGCGTGGCGGCGAGCGCGCTGAGCGTACTTCTCTATCAGGGCGCGTTCACCCTGCTGGCCGGGCAGCTAACCTTCCTTGAAGACCCGGCGGTGCTTTCGGCGGTCAACGGCACCGGAGGGCTGCTGGTGCTGGCCATAGGAATCAACCTTCTCGGCATCGTGAAGATACGCACCGGGAACCTGATTCCGGGACTCTTTTACGCCATAATATTCGCCCTCAATTTCGGATAACGGAGCACCGTCTTGCGAAAACTCTTCTTTACCCTTCTCCTTCTGCTTCTCGCTCTGCCATTTTCCGCCCTGGCGGAGGAGAGCGGCTGGCAGAACTACTCTTTCAAGATCGACGGGACATACTCGGTGAGAAAGACCGGTCCTTCGGAACTGGTGATCTATCGGGGAGAAACACCCCTGCGCCCCGGCGGGGACGCGGGGCCGCTGATGGCGCTTTTTGTGACGGAAACCTTCGTCTACGGCAAGCACTACGCCCTGAAAGAGGGGAAGCCGGACGACAAGCGGAATATCTACTCCATCGTCCCGAGAGACGGCGGCGAACCGGCGGGGCCGCTGGACGAGGCAGCCTTTCTGGAGAAGGCGGGCGGGCAAAAGGAGTGGGAGACCGTAAGGCAGACCTACAAGAGGGCTCTTCGCGAGGGGCGGGCCGACTACTCCGAGGTCGACCGCTACTTTTTCGGCCAGCTCGGCTTCACGCTGCTGAAGCTCCCCTACATAACCCTCTACAGCTTCCTGCCGGGCTTTCTCATCAGCTTCTATCTGCGCTCGAAGGGGAAAGCGCGGCCGGTGATAAAGGGCTGGCTCTATACCCTCTGCACCATCCTTTCGATCTTCTTCCTCGTAGCGTTCGCCGGCTGGCTCGACATGAGATTCTTTTAGGCGATGTACTTCGACACCCACCTTCACCTTGACTACGAGCCCTTTTTCAGGGAGCTTCCCACCGTAGTCGAAAGGATGAAGGCGGCGGGGATAAGCGGCGCGGTCAACGCCGCGATTAACGTTGACTCGTCAAAAAAGGCGCTCTCCATCCACAAAAAGTATCCCTTCGTCCTCCCCGCCGCCGGGCTCCACCCGTTATACTTGAAGGGCCGCGAACCCCTGGCCGAGCTTTCGGCGCTCCTTCGCGCCGGAGGGTTTCGCGCCGTAGGAGAGACGGGGCTGGATTTCTGGAACGGGCGTGAAAACGAGGAGCTTCAGAGGGAGTGCTTTCACTTTCAGGTGCTGCTGGCCAAGGAGCTTCGCCTGCCGCTCCTTCTTCACATCCGCAAGGGTTTTTACGAAACGCTTTCGGTAATGCGCGAGGCGGGCTATCGCGGCCCCGCCGTCTACCACAACTTCACCGGCTCGCTCGACATGGCGAAAAAGGCGCTGGACGCCAACCTTTACCTCTCCATAGGCGCGACAGTAACCTACCCGCGCAAGGAAAACCTCCGCAGGGTGGTAAAATTCATCCCGGCGGACCGCCTCCTCGTCGAGACCGACGCGCCCGACCTCCCGCCCTGGAGTAAGAAGGGGGAGCTTCACGACCCGGCGGACCTTCCCGAGACCGTACGCGCCTTGGCCGAAGCGCTCGGCGTGAGCGGGGAAGAGCTGGCCGAAACCACTTCAAGCAACGCCCGAAGGCTGTTTTTGGGAGAAGAATGATGGATATGCACGAACGGACGAGGATGCTCATCGGAGAAAAGGGGCTGAAAAAACTCTCCGAAGCCAGCGTCATAGTCTTCGGCCTAGGCGGCGTGGGCGGGGCTGCGACGGAATTTCTGTGCCGCGCGGGCGTCGGCGCGATAACGGTTGTGGATTTCGACAAGGTGAAGGAGTCCAACCTCAACCGCCAGCTTATCGCGCTTCGCTCGACGGTAGGCAGGCCCAAGGCCGAGGTGATAACCGAGCGCCTCCGCGAGATAAACCCCGGGTGCGCAGTTACTCCCGTGGAGGATTTCTTCGCCCCCGACACCGCCGAAAACTTCGACCTTCCCGCGTTCGACTACGTCCTCGACTGTATAGACAGCCTGAACCCCAAGGTAGAACTTATCGTCCGCTGCAAAACCCTCGGGGTGCCGCTGGTCGTATCCACCGGCGCGGGGGGCAGGATCGACCCCACCGGCGTCAGGGTCTCCGACCTCTTCGCCACCCGCAACTGCCCGCTGGCGAGGCACCTTAGAAAGCGCCTCCGCTCACGGGGCATCTCCGGCCCCATCCCCGCCGTCCACACCGACACCCCGGCGCTGGTCAGCGAGCCGCTCGAACCCAAAGCGGAAGACTTTCACCGCGGCAGGGCGCGAAGCCCCGTCGGCTCGATCTCCTACCTCCCCGTAATCTTCGGCGCGGTGATGGCGGGTCATGTGGTCAAGGAGCTTGTCGAGGAAAAACAAGAGGGGTAGGTTTCGTCTCACCACCCGCCGTACATTTCCATCCTTCGCGGCAATCAAAAATATCCAATAATAACGGCTACTTGCGGTTTTGCAAAACCGTCTAATTATCAATTATCAAAAAATTGATAGCAAATTGATAGTTCGATGGTTGCAAAATATCAATTTTACAATTATCATTATTTTTCAAATTGATAATTAAACGACGGAGCCGGTCATGAAAATGCCTGTAGCGCCGCCCGGGCCGGATGCCGGGGACTTTGTAAGACTGCTGGACCACCCCGGAATATTAGAAGTCGAACCTGAGGGAAAGTATCTCCACTGGGACGAACTCCGGCACAGAAAACCGCCCGAGGGGGTCTCCAGCGAAAAGTGGTGGTGGGCGGTAAAAATCGCCCGCAAATTCACTCTCAAAAACTACCCCCTGAAGGACAAGGAAGGGAATTTTTTCAAATTCCTTCAGCCCGACTCCATCGGCAACCGCCTGCGCCTTCTGGAACGGAAGACCGCCGGAGCCCTGTCCGGTGTCTGCCCCGACGCCAACGTTTCGATAAGGGACAACTTCATCGTCTCCTCCCTTTTCGAGGAGTCCATAACCTCCAGCCAGCTCGAAGGAGCCGTTACCACCACCGACGTGGCGAAAAAAATGCTGCTGGAGCAGCGGGAGCCCCGGAACAAAAGCGAATGGATGATACTCAACAATTACCGGGCGATGGAGTTCATCCGGGGTAACGCGAAAGAAAAACTGACTCCGGAACTGATACTCGAACTCCATTCCGTCGTCACCCACAACACGCTGGACAACCCGAAGGACGCGGGAAAGCTGCGGAAAACCGACGACATAGTCGTTCAGGACAGCCTGACCGGCGAGCGCCTTCATACTCCTCCGGGAGCGGACACGCTCAGGGAACGGCTCAGGGACCTTTGCGCCTTCGCCAATGCGCCCGACGACAGCTCGCCGTTCGTCCACCCCCTGATACGGGCGATTTTAATTCACTTCCAGCTCGCCTACGACCATCCCTTCGTTGACGGCAACGGCAGGACCGCCCGCTCCCTCTTCTACTGGTCGGCGCTGAACCGGGGCTACTGGCTGATGGAATACCTCTCCATCTCGGCGGAGATAAACAGGGCCAGGGCAAAATACTATCGCGCTTTTCTCTACACGGAGACGGACGAGGGGGACGCCACCTACTTCATAATGAATCAGCTTGAAACGATCGAGCGCGCTTTAAAGAGATTCGAGGAGAAGGTCGCAAAAAAGACTGAGGAGACGAAAAGGGCGAAGGACCTGCTTTCCGGGTTCGCGAGGAACCTGAACTCAAGGCAGATAGAGCTTTTGCGTCACGCGCTTAGCCACCCCGGCGCCGAATACTCGATAAAAGAACACCAGACCTATCACAACCTCGCCTACGCCACGGCCAGAAGCGACCTTCTTGAGCTTGAGCGGATGGGGCTTTTAACGATGGTGAAGACCGGGCGCAAGTTTCATTTCCTCGCCCCCTCAGGCCTACCGTCAAAAATAGCGCCTAACATATAGCTGTATAATTCCGCGCTGTTGCTATTGTTTTTCATTTAGTGTCAACTTGCAACTATCAATTATCAAAAAATTGATAGCAAATTGATAGTTCGCGAGATGACTTGCCTCACTCCGGTTCAATCTCCCATTCGTAAAATCTATTCCTGGTGCCGAAGTTATCGATATTGCCGATTTGACGGGTCTTGGCGCGGGCGCTATCGTTCGGCCTGACTTTACGACCGGACTTTACCCAAACAAAGGTGCGCCATGAAAAGATTTTTGAACGCCTCGCTCGTCCTCCTCTTCGCCCTTACCCTAAGCGCGTGCGCGGGAATCGGCAGCAAGATCGGCACTTCGCCCAGCGGCCTTGAACTTCCCATCGAGAAAGCTTCCCTAAAACTGTTGGACGACGCCAAAGACGGCGGCTACAAGCTCGTTAATACCGAAGAGTTGTACAAATGGACTGCAGAGAAGAAGGACATGATTATCATCGACGTGCTTCCGAAGGATGAGTACGACAAGGGCCACATCCCCGGCGCGGTCAACAGCCCCCTGCCCAAGACCGAAAAGGAGCTTACCCCCTTCGACACCGAATCCGTCGTGAAAACCGCCGGAAGCGACAAGGAAAAGCCCGTCGTGCTGTATTGCGGTTTCGTGGCGTGCCGGAGGAGCCACCTGGGCGCGAAAATCCTTGCCGAAAACGGTTTCAAGAGCGTCAACCGCTACCCCGCCGGGATAACCGGCTGGAAGGAAATGGGGTATCCTTTGGAGAAGTAGGAACGCCAAGAGGCTTCAAAAGGCCGCCGGGATATGGGCGGCCTTTTTTGCTTTCACGGCGGACAGGCCGGACCGGAGGCAAGGATGCCGGATACAAAAGGTGGAAGTTGGTTTGACCGTACGGTGCTTTTCGCGCTACTGGCCCTCCTGACGCTGGCGGCTGACGGCTGCGGGAGAAACACCGTGAGGAGCGATGAGATAAACAAAGAGATCGACGTCTTCGGCGTGACCCTCCTCTCGCGGGAAGACCTGAATGTTTTAAAGGGCGTGAAGGCCGCCTCCGAGCCCTGCCTTAAGGGCTGCGTCTACATTTTCGACTCCCTGGATGTCTCGATAGGATATGGCCACGACGGCGTCGTGAGGATGATCACGTCGCACAACCCTAAGAACAGCATCTTCGGAATCTCTCCCGGCAACGAGTTCGCCGCCGCAAGGGAAAAGATACTTCTCGCCGGTTTCGCGCAGGGGTTGACCCCCTACAAATTCACGAAGGAGATCTACCTGCTGACCTTTCTGGTGAACGAAAGCGGAATGGTCTTCGGCATCTCGTTGGAAATCATCGATTAGGAGCATCAAGGCTTTTCAGAGTATCCAGAGAGCGGGAAAACGTCGCGAGAAGCCCCGGTTTCAAGGAGTCGCGGAGCGAGAGGGCGAGACAGTAGCAGCGCTACGGCGAGCACTTGAGCGAGCACACGACACAGAAAACGGGGCTCGCAGCAGTTTTCAGGCCTATGCGGTCATCTGACCAGAGCTTCGTGTGAATATAGGGCTGATCATGTAGACAACCGAAACCACGAAAACCACGGCCATCGGCTCGCCAAAATCCATCCTCTTTACGGCGTGGGCCAGCATTAAGGTGAAGACGCCCAGGATCAGAACTCTGGCGAAGAGGGGGACTTTCGGCAATATCGAGCGACCGAAGTGCGGGTAGGGTATGCTTGAGACCATCAGCAGCGAGGAGGCTACAACCATTACCGCCCGCATCCACTCGGCTTCCAGAAAGATGCAGGCGCTTCCCGCGAGGAGCGCGCCGCCGGGGCTCGGCATTCCGCAAAACCACTCGACCCCTCCCTCTACCCCAGCCTTTCTCTTCCTGATTATGAAGCGGACGAGCCGGAAGATCGTGCAGAAGGTGTGCAGTATCCCGAGAGACCACCCGAAGGCGGGACTCTTGAAGGAGTAGGCGACCATGAGGCCGACGGTGCCGCCGAAGCTGGTCCCGTCGGCTATGTCGTCAAACATCTCCCCCTTCGGAGTCGATCCCCACCGCTCCGCCGCCCGCCCGTCGAAGAGGTCGAGAAACTGGCCGAGGAAGACGAGGCCGAAGGCGTAAATAAGCGGCTTCCCCATTAGTATCGTCACGATGCCCGCGATACCGCAGACCATGTTCATCAGGCTGAGTATGTTGGCGTACCAGTAATTGGGGATAATCTTGAAGGCCACGGAGCAAAAGGCCAGACCGATGCAAAACCCCATCAGAGGGCCTAGAACCCGCGAGTGGGGGAGCGGGCCGTAGATTATTTCCAGCACGGTGGCGATGAGGAGGACGACGACGAGAAAGGTCTTGGCTTTGCCGAAGAGGTTGGCAGCCTTGTTTTCCACCACGAGGCGCGACATCTGCCCGAGAACGTCAAGGGCGATGAAAACAATGACGGCGGTGGGATCCAGAAACCCCTTCCACGCCATGTAGGCGAGGGCGGGTATGTACATGAGCTTGTCGGAAAGAGGGTCGATGGTCGCGCCCTTCTCCGTGCTCAGGTTGCAGCGCCGCGCAATGTCGCCGTCGGTGAGGTCGGTTATCATCCAGAAGGAAAAGATCCAGATGGCGAGGCGCGGATAACCCAGATGCAGGGTGTAGACCGAGAGTATGCCCATCGGGAAGCGGTAGAAACTGATGGCGTTGGGATGGAGCCACGACTTTGACCGCACCCACTCGCAGCGCTTGTTGGTCGCCAGCAGATAGCTCATGGCCACGCGCTCGGCGACGAACATGAGGATGATCGGCCAGCCGGTTTCGAGCATTATCTTGAAATAGATTTCCATTATCCCTCTAACACTAACACGGCTTCGGCTTTTGACGCTGAGCTTCGTCGCTACTCGCTCGCGCTCCTTGACGTAGTCACGCTACTGTCTTCGTCGCGCGCCCTGCGGACTCCTTGCCCTTCGCCGAAATAGTTTGCCGTTTTTTTTCTTTACAATAAATGCGCTGCCTCCTGGAATACCGATCAGGAGGTTGCTTTAAAAACGTCGCGAGAAGCCCCGTTTACAAGGAGACGCGGGCGAGACGCGAGGCAGTATCGTCAATACGTTGAGCGTTGAGCGAGCACGCGACGCAGTAAACGGGGCTCGCAGCAGTTTTTAAAACAACCTCAGACATAATAGGTTAAAACCATCACCTTTCCAACCCGCAAAGGATTTTCTCCACCTCGCCCTCCTCCGGCGAGAGGAGAAAGGCGCTCTCCCACATGGTCTTCGGCTCCATGCAGAGGTAGAGGGGAACCTTTCCCCTGCCCAGCGAGCCTACGCGCTCCCTGAAGAAGCGGTAAGCCTCCCTGCGCAGCGGCCAGAAGTAGCGCATCTTGCCGTCGTCGCAGTCGATTATCTCGTCGAAGTAGATTCTGCCGGAACGCAGTGCGTACCCCCACTGGTCCAGAAAGCGCCGGGGAAAGCGCAGCGAGCCCACGCTTATCCAGGCGATTTTTTCCGGCGGCGCCGAGTCGAAGAGGTTTTCGATGAGCCTCCCGTACTCCTCGCGCCAGTTGCCGTGAATTATCACCGGGTCGAAGTGAAAGCCAACCGAAAGCCCGGCCGAAACCGCCTTTTTCGCGGCTTCGAGCCGCTCCCGAAGGGTCGCGGCGAGGGGTTCGTCGCTCGTGGCGAAGGCTTCCGGGTTGACCGACCACGCGGGGACGACGTTTCTGGGAGGCGAGCAGGCCAGCAGCGGCTCGATTACGGCGGATTTGGTCTTCAACTCCACCAAGACATCGGGGAACTCTTTGGCGAGTTCGCTCATGAAACGGGAGTGGCCGGTTATCCCGTCCAGGGCCAGGGAATCGGTGAATTCCCCGGTCCCGACGCGGAAGCGCCCGAGCTTCGCCGCTTTCAGTCTGAATTCCTCCCTCGCCTCTTCGAGGTTGCAGTAGAGGGTCAGCGGGAGGTCGGGCGCGTAAAAACGCAAAAAGCAGTAGGAGCAGGCAAAGGGGCACTGAAAGCCGAGGGTGAAGATGCGGTAGCCGCACCCCACCGCGCCCGGCGTGCAGGGGCAATCCTTGAAAAAGGTTCCCCGCTCGCGGGTGAGGTGGAGCGAGGTCTTCCCCTTCGGAATCTCCTCGCCCTCTTCGCGGACTTCTACGGGAACATCCGGGGGGAGCGTCGAGAGAACCCTTTCCGTGAAGGGAAGATGCAGAACATCACGGTCTACCGCGACTTTCTTTATCAAAAGCTCATTCATTCCAAGTACTTCAGAAGGGGGTCGAGGTCTCCGGCAGAAGCTTTTTTCTCCACCTCTTTTGCGGCTTTCGAGAGCTCTTCGAGGCTGCCGAAGGAGATTATGAGGCGCAGTTTCCCGCCCTCGAACCCCTTCGAGTGCTCGACCCGGACGTTTGCGGGGAGGTCGGCCAGCTTCGCGTCATCGAGAAAGGACGCCGACCACCCGGCGACGGTTGGATAGCGAAGGGAAAACACCTTTTCGCGGAGTTGGTCGCCGTCGCCTTTAAAATCGTAAAGCTTCTCCCTTTTCGCCCACTCTTTGACCGTTATCCCCTCGCGCCACGCGCACTCAAGAAGCTGCCGCGCGAGGTCGTGGAACTTGTTCTGCCCGATGCGGAGTCCCCGCGTCAGTTCAAGGACCGTCAGCGCGTCCCCGCGGGGAGCAGAAGCGAGTATGCGCACCCCCCGGAAGGGAATCTCCCCCTTCGCGAAACGCAAAAGCTCCTCTTTGGGAAGACCGGCGACGAAAAGGGGGTCGTCCATCGCTCCGGGGCGCGGCGGAAGTCCGAGTTTTTCGAGTACGCCGCTTCGGGCCAGCGTT
Organism: bacterium; assembly: GCA_004322275.1. NCBI lineage: Bacteria > bacterium. The sequence goes on along the minus strand of SCTA01000034.1, from coordinate 75,512 downwards.
TCGGCGTCCTCGCCGGTCCGCTCCATTCTTTTTTTAAGGTACAGGCAGATTTCAGCGGGGTTGAGCACGCCGGAGGCGAGAGCTTCTTCCAGCAGCAGGTCGAAGAGGGAGCTTTCATCGCCCTTGAAGACGGCGCAGGGCGCTTCCTCCATTCCGGCCTCTTTGAGTGCGCGAAGTCTCGCCGACCCCGAGGCTACGAGATACCCCTCGCCTTCGTGAAGGACCAGCAGAGGGCGCAGGAGCCCGTAGCGCGCCACCGACTCCGCCAACGCTTTTTGGTGTTCCTCTCCCTTCGCCGAAAAGGAGTAAATCTCCTCCCCGGAGCGCAGGAGTTCAACGGGCAGAGTTTTCAGCCCTGAAGTTTCGCCAGACAAAAGAGCGCCTCCTTCCGGGAGTGAGAGAATATCTCGGAGCGTTCGACGTTGCCGCGCTTTAGCGCGCCTTCGGCGACGATGTGCGATTTTTCGGCTATGGCCTTCAGCGCCTCGATCCTCCAGTCGCCCCTCACCTCTTCGTCCAGGGCTATCTTCCAGAGCGCCGCCACCCGGTAGCGATCCTGCGCGAAGTGTATGGCGGAAAGCTGCCCTTCGTGGCCGTTTCTCTTTATTATCAGCTTTTCTTCGACGAGGTGGACGCTATGGCGCGAGGTAAGGCGCAGCCACAGGTCGTAATCCTCGCAGGCGGGCAGAGATTCATCGAAACCGCCCGCTTTCATGAATGCTTCGCGCCGTATAACCGCCGAAGAGGGGCTTATGATGCAGAGGGGGATGCAGTGGGGAAAGATCCACCCCGAGCGCTTGGCGTGGTGGGAGCAGGGGTTGGCCCATTTGCCGCGCCTGTGCCATATCTCTTCGGTGTAGACCAGCGCCGCCTCGGGATGCTCTTCGAGCGCCTTTCGCGAAAGGCGAAGTTTTTCTTCTGTCCAGAGGTCGTCCGAATCGAGGAAGGCCAGAAACTCACCGCGCGATTGGCCGACGCCGGTGTTCCGCGCCGCGGAGACGCCCCGGTTTCCCTGCCGGATGACGCGAAGGCGCGGGTCTGCGAAGGTCTCCTCAAGAAAGGCTGCGGTGGAGTCCTCGCTGCCGTCGTCAACCACTATTAGCTCAAAATCGTCAAAGGTCTGGGAGAGGACGCTTCTGACGGCCTCGGCCGCGAATTCTCTTCTGTTGAAGGTCGGAATTATGGCCGAAACGGCGGGTGCTCTTTTCATCGTCGAAAGGATATCAGCATGGAAAAAAAATTGGGGGTAAATTTTTAGCAAAACAACTTGACATTGGTCGCCCAGAAGGTACGATTGCGCCGCTTAACCTTAAAGCGTGAAGTCGCCGATAAATGGCGAAACAAAATCTACTCGCGGCGTTTATAAAAAGGAGACGCGCTTGTGCGCGATGAGATGGAACGATCCCGAAGATCGAATTGAACTGGAAAAAGCCCTCGAAGCCATCCTCAGGGAGGTAGCCGGAGACTCTTCCGAAGACGGCGATTCCTTTGACGGACCTGAGGAAGGGTTTATGCCTTCGGTGGACGTCGAGGAGACCAGGGAGGGGGTGCGCGTAGTCGCCGAACTTCCCGGCGTCGCTCCCGATTCCCTGAAGTTGCTGGCCGGGCCCGGCTCCCTCGTCATAAAGGGCGAGTGGGGCGGCGCGCTGCCCAAAACCCTCGGAAAACCCATCCGCGTCGAGACCCGCAAAGGCCCCTTCTCAAGGGTTCTCGACCTGCCCGAAGCCGTAGACGGAGAAAGAGCCGAAGCGGTGCTGGAAAACGGGGTGCTTACCGTGGAACTGCCTTTCAGGGCCCAAAAGCAGGACTAAAGCCTCTCCGCCGGGCCGCCCGAAAGTCCGTTACAACTTTCAAGAGGTTGTCGAAAACGTCGCGAGAAGCCCCGGATTCAAGGAGACGCGCAGCGAGAGGGCGAGGCAGTAGCAGCGCTACGGCGAGCCCTTGAGCGAGCACGCGACGATGAAGACGTGGCTCGCAGCAGTTTTCGACAATCTCTTAGACGCTGATCGGGGTATCGCACGGCTCCATGTCAAATCCGCAATCCTCCCCGAAAACCTCCGCCTCGAAGACCCTGAAGCTCGCTCTCGGATTTTGCCAGCCGTTGGGAGGAAGCCCCGCTTTCATCGACAGGTAGGCGAGAGCGGTGTTCGCGTCCCACCCCTGCTCCGGCGCAACCTGCGGCAAAAAGACGGCGTTGTACCCTCCCAGCTCCAGAATTATCCCCTGCTTTCCCACCTCGAACTTCTCCGGCCCTTCTATGGGCACGGGCGGGGTGAGGACGCTTATCTCTACCCTTATATCCGGCAGTTCCCTCGCGCTGACCTTGGGGAAGCGCGGGTCGCGGGTAGCGGCTGAAATCGCGTTGCCCCTTATGCTCATCCAGAGCGGCTCGACGGGCACGATATGGCCTATGCAGCCGCGAAGCTCTCCTTTCTCCTTGAGGGTGACGAAGACGGCGCGGTTCTCCAGAAATATCCCCTCCTCCGGCACCCAAAGCTCCTCGCGGTGAGGCTTTCTTCCCTCTTCGAGGTATATGACCAGGGTCCTTCGCGCCATTGCGAGCGCCAGTTTCTTTTCGTCGTCGCTAAGGAACATCCGTCCTCCTCCTGTAAGGCCTGTTTACGGACAAGCCCTGAAAGAAAACTACCCCCTGAAAGGTCAGTTGGCAAAAAGCGCAAACAAAAAAGCCGCGCTTTTCGGGCGCGGCGCTTTTGCTTCTCGGGAGGAAAAACCTACAGCCCCAGAGTTCCCAGAAAACACGGCCCTACGAAAATCCCTTCGTCGGTTTTTCTGTGGAGTATCTCGAAGGTGACTTCGTTTATGGAGTTCTTTTCCCCGTCGGAGACGAGCACCGGCATTATCACCTCAAGCGACTCACCCTCGTCGGGAACCGGCAGGAGGGAGGGAGCAACCAGAGTAAGCTCGCCGGTTGTAGAGTTAAGCGAGACAAAGCCGGTAAGGGAGCCGTCGGTCTTTGTGAAGGTAAGCGGCTCCCCTTCGGGGTCGAAGGCCTCTATCGTTCCGAGCGCCGTGCCGGCCGAGGCTTCCGGGCTTACGCTGATCTCCATCCCCTGCCAGACCGGCGGGTCGTTGACGAAGGGATTGTCGGTATAGCGCACCGCCACAGTGCCGGCATCGGGGTCTCCCACCGCGCCGTCGTCAAAATCGTCGGAGTCGAAATCCGCCGTGAGGCTCCTGACCGAGGCGACCACCGTGGACGCGGGACGGGAGTTAAGGATCTTTCCGGGGCCTTCGGCTGTGCCTGTGCCGAAAAGGGCGAAGGGGAAGGGGCCGCCGGGAGCGCCGCTGTCTACGAGGACGAGAATATCCAAAAAATCGTCGCCGTTGACGTCCGCGACAGATATTGCGGCGCCGAGGCCGCTGCCGGTGGAGCTGTCCAGGGTCATCGACCAGAAGGGGGAAGTCGAAAGCCCGCCCTCGCCCCCGGCGTAAAGATAAAGAGAGCCTCCGGGGTTTCCGGGAGCCCCGACGACAAGATCGGGGAAGGTGTCGCCGTTCAGGTCTCCCTGCGCCAGGGCGTACCCGAACTCTCCGGCCCCCGAAGGAGCGGTGAGGGTTACGTTCTCCGGAAAGGCGAAGGCGACGGAAGAGGCGAAAATAAGCGAAAGAGCCAGAACGTTCCTTGAAATCACCATGCCAAAAAATCCCCTTTGGGCATTGCCGCGATACATTTTATCTTTAACCATCCCTTATAGCACGATACGGATTCAAAAGTGGAGAGCCAGTATAACCCGTCGCGGTTCAACATAACCTTTTTTAACAGCTCGCGCGTTTTTCAGGGTTTTTGCGAGGGCTTTTGTATGTTTTGCTCGATGTACTCCAGTTGCGAAAGCGCGTTGTAAAGCTCCGTCGAGAGGGCCTGTATCTCGGCGGAGGCCTCCTGCAGCGTGCTGGCGGCGTTGCGCATGCTGTCGAACATCTTTTGAGTCGAAATCCCCGCCCTGTACTCCTCCTTCTCGATCTCCCCGCGCTTTTCGGCCAGCTTCGTCTCCATGTCGGTCAATTCTTCGGACAGGCGGTCAATTTTTTTCTGGTTTTTTTCGGTCCTGGGAAGAAGGTCGTTGATCTTCCGGTTTATCCCGTCGCGGTCGTCGATGAGGGAAGCGACTTCGCTTCTCAGCTTGTTCGCCGTTTTCATTTCGTCGGCTTTTTCGGCGTCGCGGGCGATCTCGGCGCTGTAACTCTGGAGGTTGTCGCGTATCACGTTCGTGCGGTCCAACAGGGTTTCGAGAAGCAGCCTGAGCTCGGCCACCCTTTTTTTCTTCCTGTAGAGAAGAAACTCGGCCCCCCTGTAGCGAATCTCCCAGTGGGGCTCCTTGCCCAGAGTGACGGGGCGAACCGCCATCCCTTCGCTTATTTTTTTGAAAACCTCTTCGGGAAGGGGCTCGGACCAGAAACGGTCTTCAAAAATCTCGAAGGGGTAGATGGGGACAACCGCTTCGCCGTTTTGTCCGATTACCATAAAATCGTTCTCGGAATCGAACTTCATTGACCCCGATTGGCTGACGACCATGACCGCCATCTCGTCTTCGTTTTTCATCTTTACCGCCAGAGCCCCTTCTCCCGCGAAAGAGGAAGCGCAGAAAAAGAGTCCGGCCAGGAAGGCCAGCGCCTTGCAGAACCTCATATTGTCTCCGTTTTTTTTGAGAGCCCTGCCGCTTGGGCGTATACTTATAAAAAAGGCTGCAACAGTCCCGCGCGGCGCTCTCTACCGGCAAGAAACAAATGGGTGGTTGCAGCCGTAAATGCTTTTATAACGCCAATCGGCCTGTTTTTTTAAGAAAGTTTTTCCCGAAAGGAATTTTTCCCGATGAAGGGCAGATTCTTTCTCCTTGCCGTATCGCTGATCTTCCTCTCTTCCACCGCCAAAGCTTGGGATCTGGCCTGGAGGCTCGGCGGGATCGGAGCCTGGTGGGACATGAAAGCGGGAGACAACAATCTCTTCTCGAACACGGCAGGCTTTTCCCTCGGCCTGGAGGGAAGAACCGACGTAGGGGATTCAAAACTGATTCTGGGCGGCGTCAATTACCAGAATCTTTACAACCGGCAGGCCGACGATGACGAACACTTCACGGCGCAAGGGGTGTCCCTGAACGGCGCTCTCGGCTATTACTTCCGCAAAGGCGAGAAGCTGAAGTTCTGGGCGGGGCCGGAAGTTACGGCCGCCTTCCTGGAAGGCTCGATGACCGAAGCCGGTGACTATTTTACCCTCAGAAGATACGGCCTCGGCGGCGCCGCCGGGCTTTTCCTGATCCCGGCGGAAGGCTGGACTCTGGGGGGCAGGGTCGGGCTGGACTACTCCGTCATCAAGGGGAGCGGCAAAGATGTCGGCTCGATAAAGGGCAAGGGGCCGGGCTCCTACCTACTCATGGGGTTCGATTTCTGACCAAACCGCGACCCCCCTAGTTGCCTTCGGTCTCCCACCTCTTCCAGAGGTTCTCGTCCTGTCCGTAGTCCTTGCCGCTTAACTTTTTGAGCGAATCGAGCGCGGCCAGCTTTATCGATTCGTCAGGATCGCTCAAAAGGCGTATGAGCCCGGCCGCCATTTTCCGGTCCAGAAGAGCGCCGGCGGTTTTAGCGGCGGTCAGGCGAATGGAGGGGTCCGTGTCGCCAAGCAGCCTTTTTACGGCGACCAGTATGGTTTCGGCGTCCTTGCGCGGCTCCGTCCCGCCCTCGCGGTACGCAAGCCATATCGCCTTGTTTATCCTCTGCGCCATCTCCATCGACGATTTTCTTGCCTGTGGGGACTTGTCAACCACGCCGCGAGACACTATTCCGATGAGAACAAGCGAATTGTCGAGGCTTTTTTCCCCGGAACCGAGGAGCGCGCCGGCCTTTGTCTCCCCGCTCCCGGAAGCGGGCCGCCCCTTTTCCTCCCCGGATTTTTCCAGGCCCCTCGCTATCGCCGGGAAGTAACCGTCTATCTTGGCGATGATTCTTTTGGCGCTGAGAAGCGCGGCGCCGTCCCTGCCCACCTCTTCCATCCAGCCGCGCACGCGCTTCATCACCGTCTGGGCGCGCTCCCGGCGAAGCTCCGAATCGCTGTCGGCGTAACCTCCCATTGAATCGACTATGAGAGTGAGGAGTTCCTCGGCGGTGTTCCTCGCCTTCATCCGGTCGCTCCCGATAAAACCGGAGAGGTTGTCGACAAGGCCGGAGAGGAAGGCGACGTGGGATTCCTCGCCGCCTATGGCGCGGGAGTGCAGGGTAATTAGCTCTCTGGCGGCGGAAAGGGCGGAGGGATCTTCTTCCCTTATCGATTGCGAGATGAGCTGGACGGCCTTGCCCGGCTCCATTGCGAAAAGCTCTCTCGGAACGGGGGCCGGGGCGGCGCAGGCCGCCGGAACAAAGGCGCAAAGAAAAAGCAAAACAAGCAAGCTGGCAAGATAACGCATGAGAACGGTCCCGCTGATTGATTTCAAAATGAGTCATCTCCCCGGAGGATTTTCTTGTACTTCATTTAGGGGTTGTCCGTAAACAGGCCTTTCTAAAATCGCGCCGGATTTTTGAGAGGACAAGAAAAGAAAGGCCTTGAGGACCCCTCCCCCAAAGCCTTCCTCTACCCTTTGTCCCTGAGCTTTAGACGCTCCGATAACCATCCGGTATTACCGTTTTGGCAGGCTGCCTGTCTTTTTCCGGGGGTATTGCGGTCGTGAAATTTTGTACTAACATGATTTGTGGGGATAGCCTTCACTTTATGGAGGTAGAAAAAATGGGGAAGACAAATTTCTTTAGGGCAACGGCCGTATCGCTGACCTTCGCCGCCCTTTTTCTCTGCGCGACGGGGGCTTCGGCCTCCATGCAGACCAGAGTGATGAGGGGGTTCCTCCAGAAGGTCGACGTCAAGGGGGGGATTGTCTACGTCGTCTTGAGCACCCACAAGGGCAGCCGCTCCTTCGATTTCAAGCTCGAAAAGGAGGCGAAGGTGACCTTCAAGGGGAGCCCGGTAGACGTGAAGGACCTGGGCAAGGGAACCGAGCTTCTGATTACCTACGTCCCGAGCGGGAAATTGCTTACGGCGACGGATCTCAAAAGAGTGCGCTGAATTTCGGTGCGAAAAACGGCGAATCGCTCCCGGAGCGGAGCCGGGAAAGGCGGGATTTTTGCGCCTTGAAGGCCGGCTTGAATAAAACGGCCCGGGCATTCGTCATTTGAGGCGCTGTAAAAAATCCGGTTTAAATAATTTCAAAAAATTCCCTCTATAGTGGAAATGGTAACCAAAGCGCCGGGGGAACAGCTATCGGCGTTATAGATATGTACTTAATATCACTGGGTCTTTTCCCCCATAGCCGTCGCGGGCCACAAATTATCGCCGCTCTTTTTGATTTAGTCTTGCGGCACTTAAACTTTGACGCTATATTGTAAACTCGTGTTTTATTTTAAACCCGCTTTGCGGCCCGAAGGCCGGGGCGGACCGAGAACTGCAATATCTGAAAGGAGAGTCTGATGTCGAGTGATACCACCCTCAAGACCAAATACCCCGTTCCCGAAGCTTACAAGACCCGCCCGGCGCATATCAACAGCCGCGCAGAGTATGACAAGCTCTACAAAGAGTCGATTGAGGACAACGACGGCTTCTGGGCGCGCATGGCCGAGCAGCAGGTGACCTGGATAAAGAAATGGGACAAGGTTCAGGACTGGAAGTACTCCAAGGATGAAGTCTACGTTAAGTGGTTCATCGGCGGAAAGCTCAACATCTCCTACAACTGTCTCGATCGCCACCTTGCCACCCGCGGCAACCAGACCGCCATCCTCTGGGAGGGCAACGAGCCCACCGAAGACCGCAAGCTCACCTACAAAGAACTTCACGAGATGGTCTGCCGTTTCGCGAACGTGCTCAAGGCCAAGGGCGTCAAGAAGGGCGACCGCGTCTCCCTCTACCTCCCGATGATCCCCGAGCTGGCCGCGGCGATGCTGGCCTGCGCCCGCATCGGCGCCGTTCATTCGGTCGTCTTCGGCGGCTTTTCCGCCACGGCGCTCACCGACCGCATACAGGACTGCGACAGTAACCTCCTGGTCACCTGCGACGGTTACTTCCGCGGCGCCAAGCTGATCGACCAGAAAGCCCAGGCCGACGCCGCCGTCGCCAACTGCCCCACCATCAAGACGGTGGTCGTGGTCGAGCGCGTTGGCAAGGCCCACATCACTCCCACCATGGTCGCCGGACGCGACTGCTGGTGGCACGACGAACTCGCCAAGGCCAGCGCCGAGTGCGAATGCGAAGCGATGGACGCGGAAGACCCGCTCTTCATCCTCTACACCTCCGGCTCCACCGGCAAGCCCAAGGGCGTCGTGCATACCACCGGCGGCTACCTGGTCTACACCTCGCTCACCCACAAGCTCATCTTCGACTATCATGACGGAGACGTATACTTCTGCGCGGCCGACATCGGCTGGGTCACCGGCCACAGCTACATCGTCTACGGCCCGCTCTGCAACGGCGCCATCACCACGATGTTCGAGGGCGTTCCGAACTACCCCGACGCAGGCCGTTACTGGGACATCGTCGGGAAACACAAGCTCACCGTCCTCTACACCGCCCCCACCGCGATCCGCGCCATCGCCGCGCAGGGCGACCACCACGTCACCTCTCGCCTCGGCAAGCTCGATTCGCTCCGCCTGCTGGGCACCGTCGGCGAGCCGATCAACCCCGAGGCGTGGAAGTGGTACTTCGAGCTTCCCGGCCGCTCCAAATGCCCCATCGTCGACACCTGGTGGCAGACCGAGACCGGCGGCATCCTGATCACCGGCCTCCCCGGCGCGATCGACATGAAGCCCGGCAAGGCCACCACCCCCTTCTTCGGCGTCGAGCCCGTCATCGTCGACCCCGAAAAGGGCTTCGAGCTCAAGGGCGAGGCCTCCGGCGCTCTTTGCATCCGCCGTCCGTGGCCGGGCCAGATGCGCGGCGTTTACGGCGATACCGACCGCTTCCGCACCACCTACTTCGTCCAGTACGACGGCTACTACTTCACCGGTGACGGCGCCAACCGCGACGCCGACGGCGACTACCAGATCACCGGCCGCATCGACGACGTCATCAACGTCTCCGGTCACCGCATGGGCACCGCCGAGGTCGAATCCGCCCTCGTGCTCCACCCGAAGGTCGCCGAGGCGGCTGTCGTCGGCTTCCCGCACGAAATCAAGGGCCAGGGCATCTACGCCTACGTCACCCTTAACGCCGGCGTGGAACCCACCCCCGAGCTGAAGAAAGAACTGATCACCCTTGTCAGGAAGGAAATCGGCGGCATCGGAACTCCCGACTTCATTCAGTGGGCCCCCGGCCTTCCGAAGACCCGCTCCGGCAAGATCATGCGCAGAATTCTCCGCAAAATCGCCGCGAACGAAGTCGATGGCGGCTTCGGCGACACCTCCACGCTCCTCGACCCCTCGGTCGTCGATTCGCTGGTCGTGACTCGCGAAAACAAAGGCTGATAAGCCGGTATAACTGACCATAGAGGGGACCGGCGAAATCCGGTCCCCTTGTTTTTTACGAAAGTTTCGTACTTGACCGGGTTGCTACTAAATAAAACCGAAGACTTTTACAAAGGCGGTGACGCTTCCCTTCTCTGGGAGATGACAATCTGCCAGTCCCTTTCGAGGGCGGACGCCCCTTGCGCAAACGCGCTGGAAACCAGGGCATCCTACGGCGAAAAGCTGGCAGGGTTCCTGACATCGAGGGCGGGGATAAAGCCTGGGGCGAGAATAATCGAGGTGGGCTGCGGCTACGGGACGCTGATGGAGAGCCTCATCGGCCACCTTCGGCCTTCCGCCGTTACGATGATCGACATAAGCCCGCGCTTTCACGAAATGCAAAAAACCGCGCTCGGCTCACATAAGAACGTCAGCTTCGTCCTGTCCGACGTCTTCGACTGGCTGGATACGCCCGGCGAGACCGCCGACCTTCTCATCTCCAACGAGAACATCGGCGATTTTCCCGCCGCCGACGGCCTTTCGCCTGAAAAAGTCAGGCGGATGCTCGAAAGCGGGATTACCCAAGGCGACACTCTTGAGGGACGATCGGTTAAGCTTATACAGCGCTATGGACTTCCGCTTCCGGAAGGGGACGAACCCTTCGCCTTGAACATCGGGGCGATCGAATATCTGGAAAAGCTGAAGGGAAGGGCGAAAACCGTCTTTTTGTCGGAACACAGCGCCGACATCGTGCTTCGGGAGCCCTACAGCGGGTTTCTCGATTACGATCCGGCTGGAAGGCCCAGAAGAATCGAGCTTAAGGGTCACGCGGAATACACCATACGCTTTGACCACCTCGAAAGGGTTGCAAAAGCTCTGGGGTTTAAAACCGAAAGAGTATCGATGCTTGAATTTCTTGGAGTGCGCCACGACGCGGGGGCGAGGTTTGTCGCCCGGGCGGAGTGCGTAGGCAACGAGAACGCCGAAATCCTCCACGAGTTTTTACACCACGTCAAGGAATACGAATGCCTGCTTCTTCAACTCTGAAAAAACCGCTCGATCCCCTTAATATCGAAGAAGGGAGCGGGCTGGACAAACGCTGGGACGCCCTGCGCGACCCCTCCGACCCCTCCCAGTTCGTCACCGGCGGCTGGGTAGCCCCCGCGCCCTTCGAGAAGCTCTGCGGCATGGAGATAATCGAAGCCGGGGCAGGCCGCAGCGTCCTTCAAATGCCCTTTACGGTCAAGCTCGCCATGAGCGAGGGGCTGATGCACGGCGGGGCCATAACCTCGCTCGCCGACACTGCCGTCGCCGTTGCGATAAAGACCATACTCCCCGAAAAATCCCTCTTCGTCACCTCGGAGCTTACCTGCAAATTTCTCGCGCCGGTAGAAAAGGGCGTAATCACCGCAAGGGCTCACATAAGCCAGTACGGGGGCAAGCATCTGGTCGCCAACGCGGAGATAACCGATGAAAACGGCTGCAAGGTGGCTACCCTCTCCGCCACTTTCCGGGTGCTGCGCCACGGGAAAGCGGAATAAGAAAAGGGGCCCGTTTTCACGAGCCCCTCCGGTCTGCTAAAAATCTCTCAGTAAGACTTCTTTAAAGCGGCAGCGCCAGATTCACGGTCGTGACGCTGTCCTCCACGACTGACGCATCCGCCGCGAGATCGAAGACTACGCTCGCGTCGTCGGTTGCCGGGTCGTCCAAAGCCGCGTCGAAGGTCAGCGCCACGGTGTAGGGGCCTTCGGAGAGGAAGGGAACGGTGTAGCCGCAGACGCCTTCCGTTTCGACCGCTTTCGCGGAGGCTATCGGTTCCGGATCTATAAAATCGACGTCGTCGGGAACGATTCCGCTGCCGCCAAAGACGTAAACGGCGGCGTCGGCGCAGGTATTCACCCCGAGATTGGTTATCTCTCCGGCAATTGTCCCGACCTTGCTGAGGTCCTCGATGCGGATGGTCGGGCGAAGGATGTATTTGTCGCCGCTTTCGGCGGTGTGGACCGACTTTCTAAGATCGAAATCGAGAACGAAATTCGCGCTTCCCCCCGCCGGTACGACAAAGGGGCGGTTCAGCTTGAGGCCGCTCTGGTCTCCGCTGGGGATGACGAGGGGGAAAGCGTCTTCTCCTATCACGATGTAGCAGAAATTCTCTTCGGAGAAGGGGCCGCCGGAGAGGTCTTCCGGCGCGGTGTTGACCATCAGCCTGATCCAGTTGTACTGGCCCGCCGGAAGCTCTATCCCGTCGAGCAGGGTGGCCGTTTCGCCGTTTGTGAGGGTGAGAAGGTCTATCCGCTGGGTCTCGGCGAGGTCGTAGATCAGCCGCTCTCCCTCGGCGGGCTTTATCTCTATCGCGTCGAACTTGATCCAGACGTGGGTCGCGCCGTCCACCGGGGCGTCGGAGAGCTTTAAAGTCAGTCTGCCCGTATCGGAGCCGCCGCTCCCGCCGCAGCCGTAAAGAGCGGCCATCCCGAGGAGCAGCACGGCACCCGCAAAACCATATAATTTCTTCATAGCGTTCACTCCTTGAAGTAGAAATCTTGCCTGTAACTTATTCTAGTGCAGTCGAAGGTTTTTTCAAACTGAATGGTCTGCCTCCCAGGGCGAAAAGCCCGTAGTTTCCCCAGGTATCCGTGTCAAAGTCAATTTATCGGCCGAAATTTTTATACCTTGAGTCCTTTCGGGATAAGACCGCGGCAAGCGCATCCGCGACGGCGAGAGAGGCGGTTAAAGCCGCGCTTTCCCCTTCTCCATGGACCTGAGAAAATTTATCAGCGGCAGGTCGGCTTCCGGCATCAGGTACCGGTCCATCCCGGAGGGAGATACCCACGCCACATCCGCGCACTCCAGAGGCCGGGGCTCCCCCTCCGCTATCCTGCACCAGAAGGCGGCGAGACGGATTGTGCGGTGCGGGTAGGCGTGAAGGGTCTCCAGAACCGGGGTGTGAACCCTGACAGCGATTCCAAGCTCCTCAAAGAGTTCCCGGCGAAGGGCGTCCGCCGGCGACTCGCCCTCCTCCACCTTGCCCCCGGGAAACTCCCAGAGCCCGCCGTGAGCGCCGCCGGGAAGCCTCCTCGCGATGAGAATCTTTCTTCTTCTGATTATCACTCCGGCGACAACGTGGAGCGGCTCGCTGTTTTCTTTCATGTAACCCCGAAAACCCGCCAAAAAGGCGAAAAACCTGTGAACCAAAGCCTTTTATGCTAAAGTAAATAAGAGGCCGCTTAAAAAACGTCGATAGAAGCTCCGGTTTCAAGGAAAAGAGGTCGGCAATCTATTTCGGATGAAGGGCAAGGAGTCCGCAGGGCGCGAGGTCGCAGGCAGTATCGTCTATACGCCAAGACCCGCGCCCGAGAAACGACGCAGCCCTTCGCCGAAAGAGGAAGCCGGGACAATGAGCATTTTTCAGCAGCCCTCTTAAAGAAGGTATCATTGTTCAAGGCGGGGATAAAGGAGAACTCCGATGGATCTTGGACTCAGGATATCCATCGCGATGGCCCTTATCGGACTTGTATCCGGTTACGTGATGTACCGTTCGGATTTTTGCCTTGCGGGAATGGTCCGCGACCACATCCTCTTTGGCGAAAAGCGGCTGCTGCGCGCCCTCGCCCTGACGGTGCTCCTCTCGGCGCCGGTTTTCGAGGGTCTGCGGCTTTTCGGCCTCGCCCCTTTCTCCTTCTTTGATCCGCCCTCTCTGAATTCCCTTATCGGCGGGGTTCTCTTCGGCCTCGGCATGGTTCTCTCGGGCGCCTGCATCGCGGGGACTTTCTGGAAACTGGGCTCGGGGCAGGGCCTCCAGCTGGCAACGATTTTCGGGCTCTTCGCCGGAAGCGCCCTTTACGCCGAGGCGGCCCCCTTCTTCGAGGAACTGGCCAGAACCACCCTCTTTTCCACGGCCCCCACCCTGCCGGAGCTGCTTGGAATTAACCCTTTTTATATAATCACCCCTCTCCTAATCGGCGGAACAGCGCTATTATGGGGGTGGAGCAAACGGGGGCTGTGGAAACACAAAAATTTCGCCAGAGGCTACGTCGAACCCTGGAAGGCGGGCATCGTCATCGCCCTTCTGGGAACGGCCTCGGTAGCGGTCACCGGCATTCCCCTCTCCGCCGCAACGCTATTCGCCAAGGCCGCGGGGTTTGCGGAATCGGTTTTCTTGCCCGGGCACTTCGCGGAGGTTCCTTTTTTCAAGTCCTCTCTTGTAATGGAATTACCCCTGCAGAAAGGAGCGCTGAACTGGGGAAACGGCCCGGTGTGGGACGCTGCCGCCGCCATCCAGTTGCCCTTTCTGCTCTTTATGGTTGCCGGCGGTTTCGCCGGAGCAAGGAGCGCCGGGGATTTTGAATGGCACTTTCGCGTGCCGCCGGTGCAGTATCTTTCGGCCCTTTTGGGCGGGGCCGCAATGGCGGCAGGCTCCAGGGTGGCGGGGGGCTGCAACGTCTGGCAGCTTTTGGGCGGGCTCCCATTTTTTTCAATAAGTTCTTTTATTTTCTTTATCGGGCTGTATCCCGGAGCCTTTCTGGGAGTAAGAATCCTCACCGGGAAAGTTTTATCGCGCAAGGCCGGCGGATGAGGAGGATTTTGAGATGACGGTTCAGGTTGAAGAAGTCGTCCTCGACATAAGGGGCCAGGTTTGCCCTTCAACCCTTCTGTCGGCCCTGAAGGAAATAAACGATCTGCGCGACCGCCTTCGGAGCGGCGAAGTAAAGATTATCGTTCTTACGACAAACCGCAGCGCTACAGGGACCATACCCACGGCGGCCGAAAACATGGGCTACCGTTCGGAGGTCACGGAGGAAGGCACCCATTACAGGATCGAGATAAGTCAGAACCCGTAACGCGGGTTATTTCTCCCGTAACGCAGGATTATTCTGGAGCTTGAATTGAAGGACGAAAAGACTAAAGCGGGCGCACCCCCGGCCTTGTCCGTCGAGGAGCTGAAGGCCGAGAACGCCGCTCTGTATAACTATATACGAACCTCCACGAACCGGATGCTAAGGTCCATCGGAACCGCTCCCCTCGGCGACGAGGAGCTTGCGGGCATGGACATGCTCAAATTCGACCCGATCGGGGTGATAGCCTCCTCCTTCGAGCAGATACTCGAAAACCTGCACCTTACCAACGACAAGCTCAAACTGACTCATGAAGAGCTGAAGGCGGTCTTCGATTCCACCGGCGTGGCGATAATAGTCGTGGACGGTTCGATGAAGATCGTATCCTACAACCTCACCGCCTCGAAAATGTTCTTAAAGCCCGACCCAACCCGCTGCTACGAGGCTATCTGCGGCCAGGGCGGCCCTCCGGAGATATGCACCCTCTGTCAGGTCTTCGAGGAGAGAAAACAGGTAACGACCAACGAGATATCAATCGGCGAGAAGATATACAAGGTAATCGGCACGCCGGTAATGGCGGCGGACAACTCCAACGTCACCCACGTCGTCCTCGCCTACGCCGACATCACCGACAGGATACGCTCGATGGAGGCTGTGGAGGCCTCAGAGAAACGCTTCCGCGACCTCTTCGAGAACGCAAACGACCTCATCCAGGCGGTTACCCCCGACGGCAGGTTCCTCTACGTAAATTCGCAGTGGAAAAAGATACTCGGCTACCCGGCCGACCGGCTCGGCGAGTTGAGCATTGTGGACATCATCGCCCCGGAAGCGCGGCGCGACTACCTGCGCGCGATGGACAGGCTGCGGGAAGGCGCGGAAAACATCAGGATCGAGACTGTCTTCCTCACTTGTGCCGGAAAACAGGTCGAACTCGACGGCAACGTCACCATGTCGCACGATTCCTCCTCCCCCGCCTTTTTCAGGGGAATATTCCGCGACGTTACAGCCCAGCGGAAGCTTGAGGAAGAGTTCAACAAAGCGCAGAGGCTCGAATCCGTGGGTGTTCTCGCGGGCGGCATCGCCCACGATTTCAACAACCTCCTCACCGGCATACTCGGCAACATCTCCCTTGCCCGTCTCTACATGAAGGAGGGGCTGGACATAACCCCCAAGCTCGGAGAAGCCGAAAAAGCCGCCCTGCGCGCTCAGGAACTTACCCGCCAGCTGCTCACCTTCTCCCGCGGAGGCTCGCCGGTAAAACGGCTAATCTCCATAGGGGCGATAATCCACGACGCGGTGGTCTTCGCCTCCTCCGGCTCGAAGGTGACCCACTCCCTTTCGATTCCCCAGAACCTCTGGCCGATAACCGCGGACCCGGCACAGATAGACCAGATCGTGCAAAACCTCGTCATGAACGCCGTGCAGGCGATGCCCGACGGCGGCGAACTGCGGGTAGACTGCAAAAACATAAGTCCCGAAGAAGCCGTAGACCTGCCCCCTTTCCTCGAAAACCGCCACTGCGTGCAGGTAGAAATCGGCGACGAGGGAATGGGCATACCGCAGGAATACATGGACAGGATCTTCGACCCCTACTTCTCCACGCGCGAAGAGGGGATGGGACTTGGGCTGGCGACCGTTTACTCCGTGGTCAGGAGCCACGGCGGCCACGTCGTCGCCGCAAATTCTCCCGGCCACGGCGCGAAATTCACGATATGCCTCCCCGCCGAACCCAAGGGAAAGCCTAAAAAAACGGCGGAGCCCCCGGTGAGCGAGCCCCAGCGCGGCGACGGCAACATCCTCATAATGGACGACGACGAAATAGTGCTCGATCTCGTCGCCGACCTCCTCGGCCACCTCGGCTACTCCACCGAGAAAGTCACAACAGGCGAAAAAGCGGTGGAATGCTACCTCGCCGCCCTCCGGAGGGGAGACCCCTTCGACGCCGTAATACTCGATCTCACCATACGCGGCGGCATGGGCGGAAAAGAAACCGTGAGGGAGATAAAAAAGATCGACCCCGAAGCCCGGGCCATCGTCTCCTCCGGCTACTCGCAGGACCCGGTAATGTCGCAGTACCGCCAGTACGGCTTCGACGCCGTCGTCGCAAAGCCCTACCGCGGCGAAGCCCTCGCCAACGCGCTAAAAGGGCTCCTCAACGGAAGCAAGAAGGGGTAGGATTCGGTTGCTTCGGGCCCTAAAAGCTCTGCCCCTGCCGCTCTCAAGGCCGCAGGGGCATCTTTTTGTCCGGGATATTCGGGGGCAGTTTTTGAGGAGCGGCTTTTTCTCCTTTTTTGAGGTATACTATGGGGGGTTGTTGTTTTTTGGGGATTTTGTATGAGATGATTCGGCTTTAGGTTATGTCCTTCGGTTTCACGAGGTTGTCTTCGATGATGCGCAGGTTTTTGATTCTTTTTTGTGCAGTTTTTTACGCCGGCGCGAGCTTTGCGCTGGAATCGGACATTCTGGACTATAAAAACATAGGGCCGAAGGAGCAGGCGGCGGGCCACATGGGGCGGCTTACCGACCCGGACGGCTCGGTGCGCCGCGACGGCGCGAATCTTCTTTCCCGCGAGATCGAAAGGGTTTTGCCGGAGCTGGGGATGTCGCCGGGAGCTTCCGCCTTTCTGACGGAGGTCGGCGCGGGCCTTTCGGCGCTGCTAATGACCGACAGCGCCACTATCCGCGTCCGCGCCGAGAGGGTGATGGATCAGCTCATAGGCGGCTACGTCGCGGCTTCCACCTCGAAGGACGCGGCGCTAAAGGAGGAGGGGAAAAAGGGGCTCCTTTTTCTGGCGCAGAGGGTGAAGGAGCCTGAGACGCGCACGCCCCTCGCCAACGCCCTGAAGAAACTGAAGATCGAGATGCCTCCCTTTGACGAGGCGCTGGCGAAACAGTACGAGCTACCCGGCAGGGAGACGGCAAGCGCCGCATCCGAACCGGAAGCGCCCGCCGCCCAGCCTGAAACCGCTCCCGCACCGGCGGTTGAAGTTTCCGTTTCGATCCCGGCCGCCCCGTCGCAACCCGCCGTGGCCGAACCCGTTAAGGAGGCTGCAACTCCGGCCCCCGCTCCCCCTCCCGCCGCGGCGGAGGCTCCCAAATCCGCCACCGCGCCGAGAAAGATCGTCGTCCGTTCCCTCGCGGGCGGAGCGGCCAAGGCCGCAACCCCGGCTACGCCCTCGTCAGCCCAGGTGATTACCGTCTCCCTGAAGGATATCAAAAAGGCCGTCCAGGCGAAGAGCGAAGCGTCTTCAGCTGCGGCGGCCGTACAGGCCAAAAAGGATACCTCCTCGCAGGACCGCGTGGTTCTGAAGATGCTCAGCGACAAGCTCTCGGCGACGGAGGAGCAGGGCAAGCTGGTGGGCCTTGAATTTGCGATAAAGCTTATCGATTCGCTTTTGAAGGCGAAAGAATCCACCGAGCCGGATTTGAAAAAGCTCGCCGAGGACGATCTTCAGGCGGTGAGGAGGCTTATCGGCGACCCCTCCGCCAGCGTAAGGGCGGAGGCCGTTAGAATCGCGGCAGCCTTCAAGGACACCGAGGCGACGCCGCTCATAATATCCCGCCTCGGGGATCAGGACCCCAAGGTCAAGGAGGCCGCCCACATAGCGCTTGTCTCTCTCACCGGCAAGGATCTCGGCCCCTCCCCGGAAAAATGGCAGGAAGCGGCAACCGCCGAGCCACCGAAACCGCAGTAAGGGGTTGATCAAAAAAAGGGCCGCTTTCACGGCCCTTTTTTAATGGCGAATTTCAGTGCAGCTTCGTCTTGTCTTTCCCCCGCATCTCCTCGATTCTCTTTAAGGCCCGCTTTACCGTCGAAAAGGAGGTGGAAAACCGCCTGGACAGGCTCCGTAGCGACTGATTGTGACCGGAGCCGCCGTTTTTCAGTTCATGGTAGACGAGGTGAATCTTTACGTCCCTGGCCAGCCTCTCGCACTCCGAGACCATCCGCCGAAGCTCGGGACTGGCGCGCAGCGTCCGTTCCTCAAGCCGCATCACTCTTCCTCCTCCCAGCCGCCCCTCGAATGCATTATTCCGGCAAGGTCGCAAAGCTGCCGGTATTCGTTTCTCAAAAAGGGTCTCTGCCCGTAGAGCCGCTGGCGAAACTGGCTGACCCCCATCCCGATTTTGCACCCCGCGGCGCGGTGGGTGTGTCCCCGGCTCCTGAGCCTCTCGCGAAGGCCGCGAAGCTCCCGCCCGCTCAGTTTCACCTCCTCGCCCTCGTACTCTTCGAGATCCGGGCAGCAGTTGAAGTTTAAAGGGTCCTGATCTTCCATTCCCTTTACCGCCATTCCCGTCCAGTAATGCGCTTTGCCGTCCCAGAAGCGGTGGTCGGTCAGCGCGCCGTAAGAGGTTTCACCTCGCGGCAGCCCTCTGTCCTTCAGCGTTCTCTCCATCTTTCCCCCCCCTTTTGTCCGGCGCAGCCTTTCCGTCCCCGGCGTCGTCATGTCCTCGCTCAAGGGCTCGCCGTAGCGCTGCTACTGTCTCGCCCTCTTGCTACGGGATTCCTCGCCGGGAACACAAAAACCGCGCCGATAGTTTTTCCTTAAGCGTCTCTTGTAACCTAGTCTGTCATCGCGACGCTTTTAACAACCTCCTGTTCTTTCCTTGCCGAATTCTTGCCGCCTACTTGCCGTCGAACGCCCTTTTTACGGCTTCCGCTCCGTAGGCGCGCACCAGAAGGCGGATGAGCGGCCTTGAGCAGGCGCTCCACTCCCCGTCGAGAAGAACGTCCCACAAAAAACCCCTGCAGCCGAGGAGCGCCTCAACCTTCTCCCGGAGCCCGGCCCTCTCCCTCTCCTCGGCCATCTCTTCGAGCGCCTCGCACCTTTGGCCCCCCCGGCACTCCTCGCAAGGGGGGCCCTGTTCCTCCCTGGTTCCCGGATTTTCTTCAGACATGGTTTCCCTCCCCGCAGGCCGCTCCAGTCCGGACGGCGAAACCCGCTCTACGTGTTTGCTTTTAGTGAATTTTTGTGTATACTCTTTTGGCGTACTTTACTTAATTCAACTTACTTCGTTCGCTTTTGGCGAACAAGAAAATAACACCCGGCGAACAAGCGCCCTTTCAATTATCTTTTTAGCCGGGCAAAGACCCCGCGAAGAGGCTTTCAATGAACGAGATGCTCGCCGCCAGCCGGATTCTGGAGAACCTCCGGAACCTTCTGGGCTTTAAGACCAAGAGAGAGGCCGCCGGTTTTTTCGGCGTCGGCCCCTCGGCAATCTGCGACTGGGTGCAAAGAAAAGGGAACAAAATACCCCCCTCCCGCCTCGCCGAGGCAGCCAGACGCCATAATATCAGGTGGCAATGGCTGGCCTACGGCGAAGGGCGCCCCTATGAAGAATCCCTCGTCGAAACCTCCACCGGCGTCGAACTTGGCCGTGAGGAGATTTTGCTTCTCCAGAAACTCAAGGAGTCCCCAGCCTTCAAACAGGCCGTCAAGACCCTCATCGGACTCGACGAGAGGGAAATAAAACTCCTCGGCGCGGTGGCCGATTCGATGACCCGGACCGGCGGGGTGCGCGAGAACAAAAAACAGGAGTCCTCCGGCGAGGAACCCTGGCTCGAATGGAGAGCGGAGTTCCCCTTGACAAAGCTACGCTAACACTATATATGGTTCCTTGCAACCATAATTTGTTTTATTAAAACATTTTTGGTTTATTAAATTTTAATATGAACCATTTACGCTTTACGAGGGGGGTTTGCGATGACGATGAGCGAAGAGACGCGGGAGGGGTTCGGGACGAGGATACGAAAGGCGCGGGGGGAGCTTACCCTTTCGGCCTTCGCAAAGGCCCTTGGCGTCCACAAAAACACCCTCGCCCGCTACGAGCGCGGCGAATCCTCCCCCGACGGAGAAGTGCTCGCGCTGATCGCCCAAAAGTTCTCGATAAACCCGCGCTGGCTGCTGACGGGCGAAGGGAGGATGCGCGGAGGATCCGGGGAAGAGGAAAAAGGCGGCTACGTCTACCTTCCCCTCTACAACGTCACCGCCTCCGGCGGGGGCGGCTCTTTTCTGGAAGGCGAGGAGGTGGCGGACTCTCTCGCCTTCAAGCGCGAGTGGGTGACGGGGGTGCTTCGCGCCAACCCCTCCGACCTGGCGCTGATAACGATGACGGGCGAATCGATGGAGCCGACTCTGGGAAAGGACGACGTGCTTCTCGTGAACCTCGGGCTGGCGAAAAATCCCCGCGACGGAATACACCTGATACGCTCCGGCTCGGCCCTGCTGGTGAAGCGCCTTCAATTCACGCCCGACGGGAGGGTGAGTGTCCTGAGCGACAACTGCTCCTATCCGCCCTTCACCGTCGATCCCAACGACGCGGAGACTGCCTTTAAAATTCTTGGAAGAGTTGTCTGGGCTGGAAGAAAGGTTTGAATCGGGAGGCTTTTGAAAACGTCGAGAGAAGCCCCGTTTTCAAGGAGACGCACAGCGAGAAACGAGACATAACCGGGTGTTAGGCGAGATTCGAGCGAGCACGCGACGTAGAAAACGGGGCTCGCAACAGTTTTCAACAGCCTCCCGCGTTATTTGCGCTTCGGATTCTCCATCCCAAGGAGCTTTTCCTTTACCGAAAGGGCTTTCCCCCGCTCCCACTCGCCGGAGTAGCCGCCGGTGCCCGAACCGCCCACGACGCGGTGGCAGGGAAGGATTATGGGAATGGGGTTCGCCCTCATCGCGCCGCCGACGGCGCGGGGGCTGGTTTCAAGTTCCCGCGCGATATCGCCGTAGGTGAGCGTCTCCCCGTAGGGAATCATGGACACCGTCTCCCAGACGCGCTCGCGAAAGGGAGTGGAGGCCAGCGAGAAATCGAGGTCCATCTCGAAGGACTTGCGCTTCAGGGAAAAATATTCCCGAAGCTGGCGCGCGGCCTCGGCCAGCACACCTTCCGGCGGCGTACCGGCCTTTCCCTTTTCGACAAACTCAAGCGCGACTATTTTGTCCCCTCTGGCCGATACCCTGACGAGCCCTATGGGGGTGTCGATGATAACCGCGTGATTTTCATGTAGAATGTTCATGATTTTTAAGTATCCGCAGGGTTCTTTGCAGCATCGAAAATGCGTGCGAGTTTAAGGAGCGATTAATGAACGAAACCTCAAAAGCCATCGACCCCGTCTGCGGGATGGAGGTCGATACCGCCAGCCCTCCCGGCGGCGTGGCTGTGCATAATAGTAAAACATATTATTTCTGCAACGCCAGTTGTAGAGAAAAGTTCAGCGATAATCCGGAGAAATATCTGAAGCCGCCCTCCGCCCTGCCTGCGGAGAAAGAGGGTTTTTCCATAGACCCGGTCTGCCGGATGACCATCGACGAGGACGCCCCGAAGGGCGGCGTCTTCGACTACAAGGGCGAGCGCTACTATTTCTGCAACCCCCGGTGCAACGAGAAGTTTCAGGGCGACCCCGAGGGCGTGCTGGCGAAGTACCGGGAAGCGGCCGAGGAACCGGCCGAGATGGAAGAGGAAAAGACTCTTCCGGCGAAAGCGCAGAGCCTCGCCGTCCTCGAAATAATCGGGATGAGCTGCGCCTCCTGCGCCGCCACCGTCGAAAAATCGCTCCGAAAGGTCCCCGGCGTGTCGAAGGCCAACGTTAACTTCGCGGCTGGGAAGGCGTTCGTAAACTACGACCCTAAAACCGCCGGAGAGACGATTCTCCGTGAGGCGGTGAAGAAGGCGGGCTACGAGGTCGCCCTGAAGAACGCCAAAAACGGGCTGCAAAGCGAACTGGCCGAAGAGGTTTTCAAAAAACGCCTCGTAGTCGCCTGGATTTTCGCCCTCCCCCTCTTTTTCGTCGCGATGGGACAGATGTTCGGGATAACGCTCGGCCTCTCCCACCGTACTCTGGCGATAATCCAGCTTTTACTTTGCACCCCGATAATGCTTGCGGGGTCGAACTTCTTTCGCGTCGGGACAAAAGCGATGCGAAACCTCTCGCCCAACATGGATAGCCTCGTGGCGATAGGCACCGGCACCGCCTATCTCTACTCCCTCCAGCAGACGCTGGGAGGTCACGATCACCTCTACTACGAAACCGCCGGGCTCCTCATAGCCTTCATCCTCCTCGGAAAGACGCTGGAGGCGGGCGCGAAAGCGAAGGCGGGCAGGGCGATTAAGGCCCTTCTCGACCTCGGGGCCAAGAGTGCGAGGGTTGTCAGGGAGGGCGTCGAGGTCGAAATTCCCGTCGAGGAGGTGGTTGTCGGAGACAGAGTCCGCGTGCGCCCCGGCGAAAAGATTCCGGTTGACGGCGTCATAGTCGAGGGGAATTCCACCATTGACGAGTCGATGCTCACCGGCGAATCGCTCCCCGTGGACAAAGCCCCCGAAGATTCCGTCACCGGCGCGACGGTCAACCTGAGCGGGGCCTTTCTCTTCGAGGCCAGAAAGGTCGGAGCCGATACGGCGCTTCGGCAGATAGTGCGCCTCGTCGAAGAGGCGCAGGGGTCGAAGGCCCCCATACAGAACCTCGCGGACAAGGTCTCCGCCGTCTTCGTGCCCGCCGTAATACTCATCGCGGCCGTCTCCTTCGCCGTCTGGCTCGCAGTCACCGGCGACGTGGCGGAATCGCTGAAATCCTTCGTCGCAGTGCTCATCATAGCCTGCCCCTGCGCACTGGGGCTCGCAACCCCCACTGCGGTGATGATGGGCACCGGCATCGGCGCGAAGAGGGGCATCCTCATAAAGGGCGCGGAAGCGCTCCAGCTCGCGGGCGATGTCGGCGTCGTAGTCTTCGACAAGACGGGAACCCTGACTATCGGAAAACCCGAACTGGTGGGAATCAGCACGGCGGAGGGTTATTCCGAAGAGGAGGCGTTGCGCCTCGGGGCAAGCGCCGAGAGCCCCTCCGAGCACCCCCTCGCGAAGGCGATCCTCAAAGCCCGGACCGGCGCTCTTTCGCCCGTTTCCGGCTTTCTCGCCCACCCCGGCAAGGGCGTCGAAGGCGTGGTGGAAGGCAAGAAGCTACTGGTCGGAACGAAGGGGTTTCTGGCTGAAAAGGGGGTAGACCCCTCGCCCGTTGAGACCGCCGTGGATAACTTTCAAAGAGAAGGGAAATCCACCCTTCTCCTTGGTGTGGACGGGAGGGCCGTCGCTGTCTTCGCCGTCGCCGACACACTGAAGGACCATGCGAAAGAAGCCGTCCTGGGGCTGGAAGACATGGGTATCGAAGTGGTTCTTCTCACCGGCGACAACCGGGCCACCGCCGAAGCCATAGGAAAAGCCGCCGGTGTTTCGCGGATAATCGCCGAGGTACTGCCCGCCGATAAGGAGATGGTTATAAGAGAGCTTAAGGGGGAGGGCAAATCCGTGGCGATGGTCGGCGACGGGATAAACGACGCCCCCGCCCTCAGCCGCGCCGACGTGGGCATAGCCATAGGCACCGGCACCGACATCGCCATAGAGTCGGCCTCCATAGTTCTCGTCCGGGGCGATGTGCGCGACGTGCCGAGAACCATAGCGCTCTCCCGTTACACCATGCGGAAGATCAAGCAGAACCTCTTCTGGGCCTTCATCTACAACATCGTGGGCATCCCGCTCGCAGCGGGCGTTTTCGTCCCCCTCTTCGGATGGCGGCTGCACCCTGTCGTCGCGGGCGCGGCGATGGCCTTCTCCTCGGTGTCGGTGGTAACCAATTCGCTCTCGATGAAACGCTTCAGGACCGGCAAATGAGGGAAAACTTTTTCACACGATGGTCCGTTTTTCCGTACCGTGCTAAAATCGGGTCTTTGCGGGCAAAGCGCTGACTTAACGGAGGACGCGGGAGTTGGAGCGTTTTTTAATAATCCAGCTGAGGGCTCTTGGAGACGTCGTTCTGGCGACTGCGCTTGCGCGGATAATCAAGGAACTTCGTCCGGGGGCCTTCGTCGGCTTTCTGACTCAGGCTCCGAACGATGCGATTTTGTTAAATAACCCCGGCATCGACAAGGTCTTCACCTATTTCCCCTCGAAAGGTCTTCCGGGGCAGTTTAGCCTCATCCGCGACCTTCGCCGCCACAGCTTCGACACCTCGATAGACGCCTTATGCACTCCGGGAACCGAAATCTTCTCTTTTTTTTCCGGGGCGAAAGTGCGCGCGGGGTTTTATTCCAAATGGCGTTCCGCCTCTTACACCGAAAGGGTGAAAAGGAGCAGCGGATACGCCGTCGAAACGAAAAAGACCCTTCTTTCGGCTATCGGACTGGAGAGCGGCCTGGACAGGCCGGAAATATTCCTGACTCCCGAGGAGAAGCTCTGGGGAGAAGCCTGCCGGAAAGATATCCTGAAGAAGAGCGGGAACAAAAAACTCTTCACCGTGGACGCCACGCACAAGCACGCCTATCGCAGGTGGTCGGCGGACGGCTACGCGAACCTGTGCAAAATCGTCTCCGAAAGATACGGCGCTACCGGAGTGGCCCTCTGGGGGCCGGGCGAACGCGATACGGCGCTTTCGCTTGAGGAAAAATCCGGGGGCACCGTCGTGGCGTCGCCCGAGACAACCCTCAGAACCCTCTCCTCCCTGATCGCCTCGGCGGACTTTCACCTCGGCAATTGCTCCGCGCCCCGCCACATCGCCGTGGCGGTGGGAACCCCGACCTTCATCATCCCCGGCACTTCGCAGAACTCCTGGAGATACCCTTCGGGGGAGCATGGGGAGGACCCCTACAAGCCCCCCTGCGGGGACTGTAAGGAGAAATGTTTCGGGGGGACAATTCTTCTCTGCATGGAAAAAAGGAGTGCAAAAGAGGTGGCGGAGCACGCCCTGCCCTTTCTGGACAAGCTGTTGGAAACCCCCGCCGCCGGTGACTGCTGCTGAAAACCGCCGTAAACCGGTCTTTAAAGTGAAGTCCGTCCCCTAGTATTCTTCTCCGAGAAGCAATCTGACCGCCAGATTGGCCTGAATGTGCGCCGCCACGCCCACGCGGGGGGCCATCAGCCCCATGAAGGGACGGGCTTCGCTTTCGAGGTCGCCCACTACGTAAAGCCTTTTCCCGAGTTTGTGAACGCGAATGGTTTCGGAGGTCCCGTGACCGGCGAGGCCGGAAGCGGCGATAATCTCCGCCGAGGGAAGGGCCGAGAGAAGCGCCTCTATGAGCATAGTCTTCTCCTCGGCGCGGTCGAGCGCCTCGATAACCACGTCGCACCCCGCGAAGAGGCGGGCGGCGTTGTCACAGTCGATTCTCGCCGTGTGAAGGGTGAGGTTTGCGTAAGGGTTTATTCTCTGAAGGTTCCGGCTTAGCGCCTCCGTCTTCTCCAGCCCTATCTGGTCGGCGTAGTACGCCTGCCTACCGAGATTAGAGGGCTCCACCACGTCGAAATCCGCGAGTACCAGTTGCCCTACGCCCACCCGGACCAGCGCCGTCGCCGCGTGGCTGCCGAGCCCCCCGAGCCCCGCTATCCCGACGCGGGCTTTTTTAAGTTTCGCATAGATTCCGGGGGTGTGGCGGGCCGCGAGGAGCGCCTCAAGCTCGTGGGATGGCGGAATCTCCCCCCTCTTTATAAGGACGACCCTGTCGCCCTCCCGAAGAGGGGTATCCGCCCCGGCGGGAAAGCCGTTGACGACTATAATATCCGCTCCCGGCTTTAAAAGGTCTCTTACCGCTCCGGCAAGAGAGCCGGGGACAACCTTGGCCTCGCGTTCGTTTATAAAAATCCTCAAACAAAAGCTCCCGCGCGGCTTTCCGCGCCTCGAAACATTACCTTTGTGGTTATTGATACAGGGATTTGCGAAAAAATCAAACGGGTAATAAGTGAAAGGATTAAGAGGGTAACGGGAGCTTTCTCTTCGCCTCTACCGCCCTTCGGAGGGCCAGAAAGGACTCGTAGGGGACGCTGAGGGTGCCGAACCCCCTCCCTATCTCTATCCTCTCGGGGGTGGGCGAGTGAAAGTCGCTGCCGCCGGTGGATAGGAGGGAGTGTTTGTCGGCGATTTCGAGGTATCTCGCTGTCTGCTCGGGGGTGTGCCTGCTGTAGCGCGCCTCTATCCCGTCAAGGCCGAGGCCGAGGAGGCAATCGAGGGCGCGGTCGAGCACTCCGGGGTTCTCGCGCTCGATGACGCCGGGGTGGGCCATTACCACCACGCCGCCCATGTCCCGTATAGCCTCGAAGGCTTCTTCCGGGGTCAGCCGCACGCGGTCGATATAGGCGAGCCCCCCCCTGCCGAGGTACTGGGTGAAGGCGGCCTGAAGGGAGGGGACGAGGCGTTTTCTGACCATCAGGCGCGCGATGTGGAGCCTGCCGACGATGTTTCCGCCCGCTTCTTTCCGCACCTGCTCGGAGGAGATGGGGGCTCCGAGTTCGTTGAGCCTGCAGATCATCTTCACGAGGCGGTCGTTTCTGGCGTCTTCGAGCCTCGAAAAGACCTTTTTCGCGCTCTCGGTGATGCAGTCGATTCCATAACCGAGAAGGTGAAGCCCGACCCCCTCGAAAGCGACGGAGAGCTCCACGCCGGAGATCACCTCGATCCCGAGGCGCGCCCCCGCTTCGGCGGCTTCGGCGTTGCCGGCGCAGGTGTCGTGATCAGTAACCGCAAGGGCCTCCACGCAACGGACGGCGGCGCGCTCAAGAAGTTCGGTGGGCGTGAGCGAACCGTCCGAGTAAGTGGTGTGGAGGTGCAGATCGATCATTTGGGTCCTTTTGACGAGTATGCTTTCGATGATGTTAAGTCAACCCGGCGAGGAAGTCTAGAGGAAGCGAAAACCTTAAAAGAAACTTGACTTTAGACCAGTCGCAATCTAGCATTCCCGTAGTCGGGCGTGAACGCCCTCGTAGCTCAGGTGGATAGAGCACAGGATTCCTAATCCTGGGGCCGCAGGTTCGAGTCCTGCCGGGGGCACCACGGATTTTTTTATTGGATGTCTCCCTATAGTCACCGTGAAGAGGAGACTTGGATGAACAAGTCAGAACTCATCAAGACCGTGGCCGAAAAGGGCGGGCTCTCTATGAAGGCCGCCAAAGAGGTTGTAAACACCTTCTTTGACGCCAATATTGAGGCCATCCTCAGGGAC
Organism: bacterium; assembly: GCA_004322275.1. Taxonomy (NCBI): domain Bacteria; species bacterium. Next base: position 48,274 of record SCTA01000034.1, on the reverse strand, counting down.
GAGCGGATCGAGATCAGGGGGTTCGGCAGCTTCGTAAACAAACAATACGACGCCTACACGGGCCGCAATCCCAAGACCGGAACGAAGATAGAGGTTCCGGAAAAGAAGCTCCCCTTCTTCAAGGTCGGTAAAGAGCTTAAATTCCGCGTCGACTCCTAAAAACGTCCGCAAGCCGTCACTTCGCAAAATATCCCTCCCCCTTTGGGGGGCAGGGTGTATTTTCCTTTTAGCCAACAGCCTCCCCTAACCTGTCTGGAAGCATAAACAGCCCATGTGCGTAGCCGTACCCGGAAAAATAATTTCCATCGACGAAAACCTTATGGCGCTGGCCGATTTCGGCGGCTCCAGCCGCGAGATCTCGGTCGCCCTCCTCGAAGAGCCGAAGGAAGGCGATTACATCATCGTCCACGCGGGCTTCGCCCTCCACAAGGTGAGCCCCGCCGAGGCCGAGGAAACCATAGAAATGATGCGCCGGATGGTTGACGATGGCTCCATCCTCTGATTTTTTCCGCGACCGGGAACTTGCGGGGAAGCTCCTCGACAGGATCCGAAGCTACGACGGCCCGCCCGTCTCCGTAATGGAGGTCTGCGGCACCCACACCGTGGCCATCGCCAGGATGGGCCTTCGCGGCCTGCTGCCCCCCGCCGTAACCCTCCTTTCGGGCCCCGGCTGCCCCGTCTGCGTCACCCCGGTAAAAGCCTTCGACGAGGCCCTGTGGCTGGCGGAAAATGAAAAGGTAATTCTCGCGACCTACGGCGACGCCCTCCGGGTGCCCGGCACCAAAAAGAACCTCGCGGCGGCAAAGGCCGAGGGGTGCCTGATCGCGCCCGTCTATTCCGCCACCGACGCGCTTGCTCTCGCCCGAAAAAACCCCGGCAAAGAGGTCGTTTTTCTCGGACTGGGGTTCGAGACCACCTCCCCCACCGTCGCCCACTCCCTCACCGTCGCTAAAAAAGAGGGTCTTAAAAATTTCTCGGTCCTCAGCGCCCACAAGGCCCTGATGCCCGCGCTGGAAGCCCTGCTCCTCGACCCGGCGGTAAGAATCGGCGCATTCCTTTGCCCCGGCCACGCCTCGATGGTGCTCGGCTCCGACATCTACCTCCCCGTGGCCGAAAAATACAAGGTCCCCTGCGTCGTCGCCGGGTTCGAGCCGGTGGACGTGCTGGCGGGTCTCGTGATGATCCTCGCTCAGGCGAAGGAGGGAAGGGCCGTGGTCGAGAACGGCTACCCCCGCGCCGTCAGCGCAAAGGGCAACCTCCCTGCGAAGGAACTGCTCCGCGCGGCCTTCACGCTGGTGGACGCGGGCTGGCGCGGCCTCGGCGAACTTCCCCGGAGCGGCTACGAGCCCTCCGAAGAGTATTCAGAATTTGACGCCAGGAAAAAGTTTCTGAAGGGGGTCGAGATTGACTCGAAGGAGCCCCCCGGCTGCCGTTGCGCCGAAGTCTTGCGCGGGATAATACCTCCCGCCGAATGCCCGCTCTTCGGCGTCGCCTGCACCCCCGAATCTCCCGTCGGCGCCTGCATGGTCTCCTCCGAGGGCGCCTGCGGGGCCCACTTCCGCTACAGAGGGGTCTAAAATGGACAGGATAAACCGGGCTCACGGCGGCGGCGGGACGAAGATGCGCTCCCTCATCAAGGATATCTTCCTTGAGAATTTCAAGAGCCCCGAGCTGGCGAAGCTGAACGACTACGCCGCCGTGACTCTCCCCCCCGGCAGGGTCGCCCTCACCACCGATTCCTTCGTCGTCGATCCCTGGGAGTTTCCAGGAGGCAACATCGGCGATCTCGCCGTGTGCGGCACCGTCAACGACCTCGCCATGTCCGGCGCGACTCCCCTCTACCTGACTACCGGTTTCATACTTCCGGAGGGTTTTCCCCTGGGCGACCTTCGCAAGATAGTCAAAGCGATGGCTCTACGGGCCGAGGAGGCGGGCGTCGCGATAGTCGCGGGGGATACCAAGGTTGTCGAGGCGGGCTGCGGCCCCTTCCTGAACACTGCGGGGGTTGGGGTCATCCCGGAGGGAGTCGAAATAGCCGGTGAAAACGCGAGGCCGGGCGACGCCGTGATTATAACCGGCGTAGCGGGCAGCCACGGCATTGCGGTCCTCTCGAAGCGGGAGGGGATATCCTTTTCCACGGAGATACTGAGCGACGCCGCGCCGCTTTGCGGGATAACGAGGGCCCTCCTGACCGGCGGCGCACTCCCCCACGTCCTTCGCGACCCCACGCGCGGAGGGGTTGCCGAGGCGCTAAACGAGATCGCCTCCCAGTCCGGGGTGGAGATAGAGATAGACGACAACCTAATCCCGCTGGAGGCAGGAGTCCGCTCCGCCTGCGACCTTTTGGGCTACGACCCCCTGCACGTCGCCAACGAGGGGTGCATGCTGGTGATCATTCCGGGGGAGTTGAAGGAAAAGGCTCTGGGGATAATCAGAGGGTGCAGATACGGCGAAAGGGCCGAGATAATCGGAGAAGTCAGGGCCGGAACGCCCCGCGTGGTCGCCCGGACGATTCTGGGTTCCAGAAGGTTGGTTGATGCCCCAGCCGGAGAATTACTCCCCCGCATCTGCTGAAAACTCCCGCATTACCGGCACACCCATACTGCGAATGGCTTTTCCACATAATCTTACAAGTTTTTCAGGGATTATTCTACATACGGCAAAAGCCGAAGCCGTCCTAGGCTGACTTAACGCCGTCGCGCGTAGTTTCCTTGACTTGGTACATCAGCTTGTCCGCCACGTTGACCAGCGAAAGCTTTGAATCCGCGTCGTCGGGATAGGTGGCCACGCCGAAACTCGCGGTAATCCTTATGTCCATCCCCTCGCTCGCGAGAAAGATGCGGTGGCGCATCGACTCGTGAAGCTTTTCCGTGAAGATTACTGCGCCCTCTTTGGCGGTGTTCGGCAGGATTACAACGAATTCGTCGCCTCCGTAACGCGCCGCCATGTCCGTCTTTCTCATCATCTGGCTTATGAACTTGCCGACCTCCGAGATGAGCTTGCTGCCGACAAGGTGGCCGTAGGTGTCGTTTATCCTCTTGAAACGGTCGATGTCGAGGAAGATGAAGGAGACGGAGGTCTTGAAGCGCTTCGCCCGCTCGACTTCCTTGTCGAGGCAGGAGAGTATGTGGCGGGTGTTGTAAAGGCCGGTCAGGTCGTCGGTGATGACCAGTTCCTGAATGATGGCGAAGTTTTTGGCGTTTTCTATGGCGATGGCGACGAAGTCGGCGACGGTGGAGAGAAGCTCAAGGTCCTGTTCGCCGAATTCCTTGTCTTCGACGCTGTTGACGAATTCGATGACGCCGGTGATCTTTTTGCCGAATTTGAGGGGCACGCAGATTATCGAGCGGGTCTCGAAACCTATGGATTTGTCGAATCTTCTGGTGAAACGCGCGTCCTTGGAGACGTCCCGGATGAGTATCGGCTCTCCGTTGACGGCGACCCACCCGGCGATGCCTTCGCCGCGCGGCATGCGCTTGCCGGTGAGCTTTCTGGGCGTCGGAGAGACGGCGATCTCGAAGACGAGGTCGCCGGTCCGCTCGTCAATGAGCAGGAGGGACCATACCTTGGGATGGAGAAGCTCCGTGACCTTCTCCATGATTATGGAGATTAGCTCGCGCCTTCCAAGGGTCGAGGTCAGCGCCTTGCCGATATCGACGAGCGCCGAAAACTCCTGCTTTAGTCTTGTAAGTTCGCTGTCGTCCATTTAAGGGCTTGTCCCCGTCCGTTTTGGTGACCGTTCGCCATATTATACTTTTTTTGCCTCTTTTCATCACCACAATGTTTTTACGGAAAAACACCCCGAAAACATTAGGAATTTATTTCCCCCCTTGACCCCGGCGGAGAGAGTGTAAAAATATTTTCATAGAGCCGGATTGTATGAATTTGACCGAGGGGAGCGTCATGGTTATGCGTCTTTCCACTACGGTTCTGGCCGGTTTCGCGAAACGGCTTCGGGGCGGGGGCGATTACGCCTCTTGCAGGCAGTGCGGGGCCTGCTGCGAGCGCTGGGGCGGAACGCTTCTGGCGAGCGAGAGCGACGTTGCGGCGTGGAAAAGCGAGGGGAGGGAGGATCTTCTTTCCCGCGTGGGTCCCATGGGAGAAATCTGGCTCGACCCCTCTACGGGAATTCGCGAAAAGAGGTGCCCCTATCTCTCCCGCGCTTCTTCGGGTCTCGCCGCCTGCCTGATAAACGGGCAAAAGCCGCTGATGTGCAGGCAATACCCCGGCCCCGTGCAGAGCTTCCGCTGCATAGGGAAGGTCCGCTTCCCGCTCCACCCCTACTGGACCGCCGACCGGGTGACTCTGGCCTGACGGCTGCGCTATTCGTTCAGCATGCGAAAGATAAAATCCACGTACCTCTGCGCACCGGAGCAGGTGGAGGTTTTGCTCCCTCCCGCGCTGAGCCCGGCAAGGAAGGCCGCGGCCAGAGCTTCGGGAGGATTTTGACGTATCCACTCCCTGGGGCTCGCGCGCCCGGCGGCCTCTATCAGCCGCTCCCTCGCCTCTTCGACGGTCAACGGACGAGTTTTCTGGCTGTCCACAGGAGCGCTCCGGAGAGAAGGAGGAAGACAAGACCGGTGAGAAAAGCGCCCGCAGGCTGTCCCAGCGCTTTCGCCGCGTAAAGGTAGAAACCCCACACCATGAAACCCGCGCCCACCGCGAGCAAAAGGGCGAAAAGGGACAAAAGAGCGAGAGCCGTCGCAAGGCGAAGCACGGCGCGCCGGAGAAGGACCCCCTCCAGTTCGAGGAGGTCCATCACCGCCAGAAAGAGTTCGGCGAGAGCTTTCAGGATCTGTTCCTGTCCAGAACCTTGGCGACCAGAAAGCCGATGCCGAAGGCCGCGAGAATCGTTATGAAGGGGTGCTCGCCCACCTGATGCTCGACGGCCTCGACGGACTTCTTCCCCTTGGCCTTCGCCTCTTCCATGGCGTGGCGAAGCTGTTCCTTCAGGGAAGCGGCGAATTCGCCGGTGCTCTCCCTCAGGGAAGCAGCCTCGGCCGCGCCCGCGCCCTTCAGCGCGGCGGCGACTCCGGCGAAATCGGCGCGGAGTTTGGACATCTCGGACTTGAGATTTTCCAGTTCAGCCTGCACATCGCGTTCAGCCATTTTAAACCTCCGGTCTTGGCCACGCCGGCAAGAGTGCCCGGCGGGCGAAATGATCGTTACGCTTTTCAGTTTAATCGGACTTTTTCAGAGGGCAAAATCAATTTTTAAAAATCCGCCTGAAAAATTAAAATCATCTTACCCGAATTTGGGTTATTGAAAAACCGGTAGTTGCCGATAAGAAAATCAGGGTATCTTTTTAAGAGAGGATTGAAATGAAAAAGCTGTTCGCAATCTTGTTCGTGCTCACCCTTGCCTTTCCCGCAGCCGCTCTGGCTGACGATTTCTCCGATCTGATTACCTCGATAAACGTCAACGCCAACGCGGATCTCGGGGCTTTCAGGGTGAACGTGGGGGCCCAGTTCGGCGCGGGCGCTCCGAAGATCGACGCCGTGCTCTCCGCGGTGGGGTCGCCGGGGGACGCCTACATGGTCTTACAGATCAGCAATGTCACGAAAAAACCGGTCGAAGTTGTTATACAGGAATACAAGGTAAACAAGCACAAGGGCTGGGGGGTAATGGCCCAGAACCTCGGCATAAAACCCGGTTCCCCGGAGTTTCACGGACTGAAAAGCGGCAAGTACGCCAACGAATCCAAAAACAAGGGGAAAGCAAAGGAAGAGAAGAACGGCGGCGCCAAAAAGGGCGGCGGGAAGAAAAAATAGCGTCGCACGTTCTCTGTAAAGGGGCGGCAAACCTTATGGTCTGTCGCCCCGTTTTTATTGAAGAGCCTTGAAAAACTATTGCGAGCCTTTTTTCAACGGCCTTTGAGAAGTTCTTTGAGTTGCCGCGTCAACTCCGGGACGACAATCGACAGATCGCCCACGACCGCGTAATTGGCCACCTTCATTATCGGGGCCTCGGGGTCGGTGTTTATGGCTATTATGATGTCCGACTGGTTCATCCCGGCGAGGTGCTGTATCGCCCCGGAGATTCCGCAAGCGACGTAGATTACCGGGCGGACGGTCTTTCCTGTCTGTCCCACCTGCCGCTCGTGCGCTACCCAGCCCGCGTCCACCGCCGAACGCGAAGCGCCGATGGTCCCGCCGAGAACCTCCGCGAGCTCCCTTAGCAGCGCGAAGTTCTCCGCCTTGCGAAGCCCCTGCCCTCCCGAAACGATTACCTCCGCCTCGGAGATATCCACGCCGCCCTCGAAGGGTATGTACTCCAGCACTTCTGTGCGCGGATGGGGTATCCGGACGGGTTCGCAGGTTACGATTTCGCCGGTCCGCTCCCGCCTCTCGGGCATCGCGAAAACCTTCGGCCTCACCGTGGCCATCTGCGGGCGGTTTTTGGCGCAAAGTATCGTCGCCATTATGTTTCCGCCGAAGGCGGGGCGGGTCTGGAGGAGGTTTCTCGTCTCCGGGTCGATGGCGAGCTCGGTGCAGTCGGCGGTTAGGCCGGTATTCAGCCTGCTAGCCAGAAAGCTGCCGAGATCGCGCCCCTCTACGGTGGCGCTGAGGAGCACCGCCTCGGGCTTGAATTTTTCGACGATGGCCAGCGCGGTCTCGCCGCATACCTCGGTACGGTAATCGGCGAACTGCGGGTCCTCCGAGAGGTAAACCCTGTCGGCCCCGTAGGCGAACAGCTCGCTTGCAAGGTGAGCCGCGCCGTGGCCCAGAAGAAGCGCCGAAACGGGGGTTCCGAGGGTGGCGGAAAGCTCCGCCGCCTTACCGATAAGCTCGAAGGTCGCGCTTGTGATTCCCCCGTCCCCGCGTTCGGCGTAGACGAGTATCCCGCGCCCGGAAAAAGCGCTTTCCTTCGCGGCCTCTTCCGGTATCGAGAGGGCGTTGACCGGGCAGACTCCCACGCAGGTCCCGCAAAGGGTGCAGTTCTCATTGACTTCGAGCTTGTCGCCCTTTATCGCGAGGGCGTCCACCGGGCAAACGCCGACGCAGGTTCCGCAGAGGGTGCAAAGGTCGCGGTCTATGGCGAGGGCGGTCATGACGCGCCCCCGTGGCCGAGCAGCTTCGCAAGGTCAAGGGCGAGCTTTCCGGCGGATTCCTTGGGGTCGCCGGTGTAGACCACCGAGGCTATCTTGCGCTCCTCCGGGGGAAATATCTTTACCACCCGCGTGGGCGAGCCCTTGAGGCCGGTATCCGCCTCGGTGATATCCAGATCGGCCAGGGTCAGCTTTTCAACCGGTCTTGTCCTGGCCTTGCGTTTGGCGAGGAGGGAGGGAAAGCGCGGGAGGTTTATCGCCTTTACCACCGTAAGAACCGCCGGAAGCTCGCTACGGACCACCTGCGTGCCGCGCTCAAGCATCCGTTCGACTGTGATTTCCCGCTTCTCCAGGTCCACTTCGCGGACCTTCGAGACGTAGGACAGCGGCGGGAGGTTCATGCGGACGGCGAGGCTCGGCCCCACCTGCCCGGTGTCGCCGTCGATGGCCTGCTGGCCGCAGATGACGAGGTCAACCGGCCCATCGCGTTTTTCTATCGCGCGTATCGCGCTCGCGAGGGTGCGCGAGGTGGCGAGGGTATCGGAACCCGCGAAGGCGCGGTCGGAAGCGAGATACCCCTTGTCGCACCCCTGCTCCAGCGCCGTCCGCAGTATGTCGGTGGCCTGCGGCGGCCCCATCGTGAGGGCTATGCACTCCCCGCCGTGCTTCTCGGCGAGGCGCACTCCCTCCTCTATGGCGAATTCGTCGAAGGGGTTCAGCATCGCGCCCACCCCCCCGCGCATCAGGGTCTTCGTCTCGGGGTCTATGTTCACCTTCGTGCTCGAAGGCACCTGTTTAATGCAGACTACTATGCGCAAAGCTCGCTCCCGGAAGAGATTGACCGGAAAAGAAACGCTGAAACAACGTGCTGTAAGATACTTAATTATGACACGGCCCGCAAGAATTGACCTTCGAGGCGGCAAATGCAAAAAGCCCCGCGTCTCCACGGGGCTTTTTTACGTTCAGCGAATAAACCTTACTTCGCCAGACAGGCTTTTATATCTTCGTCTACGTTGCCTATCGGCTTTATGTCGAAGTTCTGGACGAGTACGTCGAGGACGTTCGGCGAGATGAAAGCGGGCATGGAGGGCCCGAGGCGGATTCCCTTTATGCCGAGGCTGAGCAGGGTAAGAAGGATGGCGACCGCCTTCTGCTCGTACCAGCTGCAGATTATCGAGAGGGGGAGGTCGTTTACGCCGCAGTTGAAGGCCCCGGCGAGGGCGGTGGCTATCTGCACGGCGGAGTAGGCGTCGTTGCACTGGCCTACGTCAAGAAGGCGCGGTATGCCGCCGATGTCGCCTATCTTCTTGTCGAAGAAGCGGTACTTTCCGCAGGCGAGCGTAAGGATTATCGTGTCTTTGGGGGCCTTTTCGACGAATTCGGTGTAGTAGTTGCGGCCGGGCTTAGCGCCGTCGCACCCGCCGACGAGGAAGAAGTGCTTTATCGCGCCGGATTTGACGCCTTCTATCACCTTGTCCGCTACGCCGAGGACGGTGTTTCTCGCGAAACCGACAAGCACGGAATCCTTGTCGAGGTCGGAGGCGAAGCCGTCCATTTCGAGGGCCTTCTTGACGACAAGGCCGAAATCCCCGTTCTTAACGTGGGTCACGCCGGGCCAGCCGACCAGCCCGGTGGTGAAGATGTTGGCCTTGTAAGCGTCCACCGGCTCCATGAGGCAGTTGGTGGTCATGAGAATCGCGCCGGGAAACTGGGCGAATTCCTTTCTCTGGTTCTGCCACGCGGTGCCGTAGTTACCGTAGAGGTGGGGGTACTTCTTGAGGCCGGGGTAGCCGTGGGTGGGCAGCATCTCGCCGTGGGTGTAGATGTTTATCCCCTTCCCTTCGGTCTGCTTGAGCAATTCTTCGAGGTCCTTGAGGTCGTGGCCGGAGATGAGTATCGCCTTGCCCGCCTTGTGGCCGAGGGGGACGGGGGTGGGCACCGGGTGGCCGTAGGTGCCGGTGTTGGCGGCGTCGAGTAGCTCCATGGCCCGGAGGTTTACCTTGCCGGTGTCGAGGGTTATCCCTATCCACTCGGTGAGGCCCAGCGAGCGGTCGGTAATCTTCGAGAGCTTATCTTCCATCGCCGCGTAAACCGCGTCGTCAACCTGACCGAGTATGGCGGCGTGGTCGGCGTAGGCCGCGACTCCGCGAAGGCCGAGAAGGGTAATCTCCTGGAGGGAGGCGATATCGGCCCCGGCATCCCAGTCGATGGGGAGCCCGGCGTCCTCGCCCTGCTTTATAAGCCCTTCCAGAGTGCCTGCGGGCATGAAGGCGGCTGCGGGGTCGGCGAAGGAGGTCTTTCCGCCTTTCTGCGCGATCTTCGCCTTCAGCGACTCGCGGAGGCCGACAGCCTGATTGATAAGCTGCTCGAAGCGTTTCGGGTCGAAATCGACGTTGGTCAGGGTCGAAAAAAGCGCCTCGGAGATAAATCTTCCGACGGAGGGGTCGCTGATCCCGATCTTTCGCGCCTCGACCGCAAAATGGGAGAGACCGCGTACGCAGTAGGTTAAGAGATCCTGAAGGGCGCTTACCTCGTGGGTTTTGCCGCAGGCGCCGACTTTCTTTTCGCAGGCCTTGCCGCCTATCGTCTGTTCACATTGCTGGCAGAACATCTCTTTTCTCCTCGTTTGAAGTTTTCCCCGGCGCATGACTCGCAGCGCCGAAAGTTTATGAATTGCCGATGTCTCTAAAACATCTAAATTGCACTTGCCGTGCCAAATATATATTTACCTGTAATTGCAATACCTTACGGGTTTAGACTGTTTTTAGGGCGTCGAAACGTTACCGCATGGCAACGCTATAAATTGCGGCGTTACCCGCAGGTAACCAAAAAGGCTGGTTTGAATCATTCCCGGAGGCAGAAAAATATTTAACCCGTTTTTAAGGACGCAAACCGTTTCCGAACGGTAACAGGCGTGTCCGCCTCCTGTTCAAACCTTTCGGATTCAAGTTTTACACGGGAACCGCCGAAGTCCAGCGGGCGAATAAAAACAGCAGGAGGAGCAGTACTACCGGAGGGATTTTCAGAGACAGCAGCGTATCTGGTTTATCAGATCCTTGTAGTGGAAGGGTTTTTGAACCATGCCGACGAGACCTCCCTCCCGGAATTCCCTGGCCACGTCGTCGATGCGAAGGCCGGTCACGAGGATAACTTTTACGTCAGGCTTTAGGGCGCGAAGTCTCTTGAAGACTTCCGCGCCGTTCATCTCCGGCATCCCCATATCCAGCAGGACGACGCGGAAATCCCCTTGGCGAGCCTTAAACTTTTCCAGCCCCTCAAGGCCGTTTTTCGCCGTCACGACCTCGAAGCCGGCGGTTGTGAGCATCCGCTCCAGGATGGTGCGAACTATCTCCTCGTCGTCGATAACGAGAATCGCTCCGCTTCCCTTCCAGTTCGATTCCGGGCCGGGCGTCCCGGGAAGATCCTGAACAAGCCGTGGGAGCGCGGGAAAAAGCACCTCGAAGGTTGCGCCTTTTCCCGTCTCGCTTTTCACCCTCACCGCCGCTCCGTGGGCTTTTGCTATTCCGATAACCGCCGAGAGGCCGAGTCCTCTTCCCGCGAACTTCGTGGTAAAGAAGGGGTCGAAGATGTTGGCGACTATTTTTTTATCTATGCCGCAACCGGTGTCGGAGACCTCAAGCGCCACGTAGTCTCCCTCGGGAAGACCATCGGTCATAAAAGTGTCGCCCTGGGTCTCTCCCGTGAGATGGAGAGCGCGCACGGCAACGGTAATCGTACCCCCCACGCTTTCGAGAGCTTCGGCGGAATTGGACACGAGATTGGTCAGAAGCTGACGGAGCTTGTCCGGGTCGGCGTTTATGCGCGGCGCGTCTTCGTCGAGCAGGTAGCGGATAGAGCACTTCAGAGGCGCGAAAGAGCGCAGCACGTCGCTGGACTCGCGCACCACTCTGGCGAGGGAGAGCGGCGCGAGGTGAAAACTCCCCCTGCCGGAATAGGCGAGCATCTTGTCCGTCAGTTCGGCGGCCCGCCTGCTCGACGCTATGACCGCCTCTATGTTCTCCCTGACGCCGGACCCGGGATCGAGGAGGCCGAGGGCCAGTTCCGCGTTGCCGAGTATGCCGGTCAGGATATTGTTGAAATCGTGGGCGATTCCGCCCGCCATTATCCCGAGGCTTTCGTTCTTCTGGTACTGCCACAGATTGCGTTCGGCCTCGAAGCGTCTGGCCTCCTCCATCTTCTCTTTGGTCACGTCGGAGAGCGAGCCGACGACGTAGGGGGAATCCCCCTGTGCGCCAGGAAGGAGCTCCCTCTCGTCGCGCACCCAGATGTACCGGCCGTCCCTTCGCCTCAAGCGGTACTCCAGGACGATGTGACTGCTCTTTTTTAGTTCCGTAAGCCCCCCCAGGACCTCCGGCAGATCCTCCGGGTGAACCGATTCAATCCAGAAACCCGGCTCGGAGGTGTATTTTCTGGCGTGGTAGCCGAGCATGCCGGCAACGTTCTCACTTACGAAAGTAAGACCGAAGTCGCCGTCCGACCGCATGGTGTAAAGGACCGAGGGGGAGGCGAGGAGGAGTTGGCGGAAGCGCTCGTTGGCGTCCTGCAGCTTCCTTTGGGCCTCTTTCTGCCTGCTGATGTCCAGAATGAAGGTATAATAGTAGAGAGTTTTCCCCTCCGCGTCGCGCTTTTGGTGCACAAGGAGCTCTACCGGAACCCTCTTGCCGCCTTTTTTTATGTATTCTTTCTCGTAGCGAACCGGAACTCCGGTTTTTTCTAGTTCCTGAAGGTGTTTCTGGCTCTGGGCGAGCCATTCCGGAGGAGTAAGGTCGCGTATCCAGTTGAGGGAGGAGAGTTCTTCGCGGGTGTAGCCGAGGAGGTTCAGGGCGGCGTCGTTGAATTCGCAGAGTCTGCCGTCGGGATAACATATTCCAAAAGGGAGGGAGGAGCTTGTCAGAAGTTTTACAAGTAAAGGAACCCCTTTGAGGTCTTCAGGATTTTCACTCCTGCCCTCTGCCTCACCGGAAGAAGAGACAAACCTCTCCTTCGCGCCGGAATCGGTCACCGCAACAACCCTCGAAATCAAAATTAAATAAAAATAATCGAAGGTTTCCCTTCGCTACTAATTTATCATTCAAAATTGTTTTGGCAACCCTTAAAGTTTTTGTTTTCACTTAATGTGAAGGGCAACATTCCGGCTGCTTTTACCGTACACCGTCGCCGTTTCACAAAAAGGGTTGGTTTATCAGGCGTTATGCGCCCTTTTCGCTCTTCCCTGGGACTGGTGGTGCATTCTCGATTCTTCCGCTTCCGAGTGGAAGCTCTCTTTTTTCCGGCAGATCATGTTCGTCTTCCCCCAGCCCGCCTTGTCGTAAAAGTCGGCTGCGGGCAGATTGTCTTTGTCCGCCAGCAGGGTAACCCTGACGACGCCCATCGACCTGGCCCAGTTTTCCACGGCCAGAAGGAGCTTTTTGCCGACACCTTTCCCCCTGAAGGGGGCCTGCACGACGAGGTCTTCAATGATGGCCGAAAGACCTCCCTCCGCCGTGGATATGGTTATCTGCCCGGTCACCATTCCAATGATGGCCGACTGGCGCTCCGCGACGAGGACGATTCTCTCCTCCGAGGCCCCCAGCATCATGGTCAGCCCCTTGAGCTGCTTCCTCCTGTCGGGGGTGAAATCTTTTTCTATCGCGTAAAGAACGCTAAGCAGCTTGGCGAGATCCTCGATATCCTCCGAGGTCGCGGGCCGTATCCGGAAATCCATTTTCTACCTCTTTTTTTGCCGATGCGAAGATGCGGCTTCCCCGGAGCCTGCCGCTCCGGGGAAATTTTCCGCCTTTGTTCACTGGTGTTTTAGCGGTGTCGAAATTCATACCGATACGTTCGCCCGCTATGCGGCTGTTTAAAAACGTCGCGAGAGGGCCGTTTACAAGGAGACGCGCAGCGAGAAGCGAGACATAACCGTGTGTTAGGCGAGCTTCGAGCGAGCACGCGACGCCGAAAACGGGGCTCGCAGCAGTTTTTTCAGCCGCTATATTGCGCCCTGGCCTCTTTCCCCGGTACGAATGCGCACAACATCCTTGATCAGGTGAATGAAGATCTTGCCGTCGCCGATGTTGCCGGTCTTGGCGGCGCTTACAATCACGTCCACAACCTTGTTTTCCATATCGTCGGGAACGACGACCTCTATTCTGGTCTTCTGGAGGAACTCAACCTTGTGCTCGGCTCCCCGATAGGTTTCGGTATGGCCCTTCTGCCTTCCGAAACCGCGCACGTCGCTGACGGTCATGCCGGTAATGCCTACTGCGTGCAGCGCTTCCTTGACCTCTTCAAGTTTGAAGGGCTTGATTATCGCTTCGATTTTAACCACCTTGATTCTCCTTCCATTCTTTTTCTTCGCGGGGCGAGAAAAGTTAATTCACGAATTGTGCCAACGCGGACAGGTGGCGGGTTTTCCGCTTCGACCGGCGGCGTCCGCGCCGCGCCGCGCCGGAAGAGTGAAGATTAGGTTCCATTTTTGTACTTTTTAAACTTTTACGTGTCAATTTTGTAATCTATTTCATTTCCGTTTCTCCTCCTTTCTTGCAAAACTTCGCTTTTATTCTATACTTTCCGCTTGTTGCACCGGTTGGCACGACTCTTGAAGATAAACATTTCCAGAGGGAGCGAACCGGCCTTTAACTCGCGGGGCCGCAAGCGGGGCCGGAGACCTCCCCGGAAATTTTAACTTCTTCAAAGACAGGAGCAAGGAGTATGCGCCGCTTAAAATTGGTAAACCAAATAATACTGGCACTGTTGACGGGAATCTTCCTGTTCACAGGCGTCGCCCTGGCCGAGGAGATGGCCTCGGCCCCCTCATCCACGATAACCATAGAAGCGCCTTCGGCCCGCACCTCGGACCCGAACGGCGGTTCCACCGGCATGGCCTACGACGTAAAGACCGGAGAGACCTCCACTCTGGACATCGCAAACGCGGTCGGCCACAACAAGATAGCCATCAACATGATGTGGGTTCTCATCACCGGCTTCCTCGTCATGTTCATGCAGGCCGGTTTCGCGATGGTCGAGGGCGGCTTCACCCGCGCCAAGAACGTCGCGCACACCATGTCGATGAACTTCATGATCTACCCCCTCGGCATGATCGGCTTTTACCTCTGCGGTTTCGCCCTGATGTTCGGCGGCGTCGGCTCCCTGGCTACTCTGGGCGGCTTCGACGGGCTCAACAGCGAATTCACCATCAACCTCTTCGGCAAGGACTTCGGCCTCTTCGGAATGACCGGGTTCTGCCTGACGGGACATACTTACGACGTAGCCATCTTCGCCATGTTCCTCTTCCAGATGGTCTTCATGGACACCACGGCGACCATCCCGACCGGCTCGATGGCCGAGCGCTGGAAGTTCTCTTCCTTCATGGTCTACGGCATCTTCGTAGGCACCATCATCTACCCGATCTACGGCAACTGGGTCTGGGGCGGCGGCTGGCTGGCCACCCTCGGCAAGAACTTCGGCATCGGCCACGGCCACGTCGATTTCGCCGGCTCCTCGGTAGTCCACATGACCGGCGGCGTATTGGCCCTCGTCGGAGCCTGGATTCTCGGTCCCCGCCTCGGCAAGTACAACAAGGACGGGAGCGCCAACGCCATACCCGGCCACAACATCCCCATGGCGATTATCGGCACCTTTATCCTGGCCTTCGGCTGGTTCGGCTTCAACCCCGGCTCGACCCTTGCGGGCACCGACCTTCGCATCGCGGTGGTCGCCGTCAACACCATGCTCGCCTCCGCCACCGGCGCAATCGCCGCAATCCTCTACATGTGGCTTTTCAAGACCAAGAAGCCGGATCCCTCGATGATGTGCAACGGCCTTCTGGCCGGACTCGTGGCGATAACCGCCCCCTGCGGCTTCGTAAATTCGATAAGCGCCTGCATAATCGGCCTCGTCGCGGGCGTGCTGGTCGTCGAAGCGGTCTTCTTCATCGACCAGAAGCTCAAGGTTGACGACCCGGTAGGCGCCGTAGCGGTTCACGGCGTAAACGGCGCGTGGGGCTGCATCGCCCTCGGCCTCTTCGCCGACGGCACCTACGGCGACGGCTGGAACGGCGTAGCCGGTCCCGTCAAGGGCCTCTTCTACGGCGACGCAAGCCAGTTCTTCGCCCAGGTCATCGGCGTGGGAGCTAACATAATCTACGTCGGCGTCATCGGCTTCATCGTCTTCAAGCTGATCGACAAGACCATCGGCCTTCGCACCTCGAAGGAAGAGGAGATCGAAGGTCTCGACATTCCCGAGATGGGCGTCAACGGTTACTCCGGCGTCGTCACCGACAAGGTTTCCGAGACCCCGGTCTCCAACTAAGTCACGACTCAAAACCGAAACGCAAAAAGCCGGTCCGGGATTTCCCGGGCCGGTTTTTTTTGCCTGCGCTTAGACCTTACATGTGCTACAAAGCATTTTAGAGACGAAACAGGTTATAATTTTAAGAACAGCCTCTTCACTGGCGGAGGACGGTTCGATGAAAAGACTGTTACCGGTTCTTCTGGCGCTTGCCCTTGCGGCGACGAGCTGCGGCCAGCGGCGCGTCGGCCCGATGGCCCCGAGGCGTCCGGATAGTCCCGAACACCGCGGGATTAAGTCCAGCGGCGAATGCATCTCCTGCCACGATATCGCCGGAATAAAAGACCACAAAAAGGAAGACAACTGCCTCTCCTGCCACTTCTCCATACCCGGAAGATAGGAGCGTTGCCAATATGCGTTTAGCCGGAATAATCCTGATTTTTTCGCTGGCCGCGCTGACCGGGTGCGGAATGATAGTCGGACAGATGATGGTGGCGGGAACCGGCGTGAAGCGGGCCGAGGTGACGAGCGGCGACCTTCGGGATTTCGAGCGCGGAGCCAAAACCGCCATTTTATCCCCCTTCGCCGTCACGGAAAAATCCTACCACATAGCGCGCGGGGACGACGAAGCCCGGCTTGGTGAGGAGCTTTCACGCAGGGGCGTAATCACGCCCCTTTACACCTTTCTCCCCACCCCCGGCCAGGCCGAAAAGACGGCTCTCGAACTGAAGGGCAAATCTCCGGCGGAGGTAAGGGAAAAGCTGGGCCTCGAAGAAGAGCCCCGCTACCTCCTCACCGGCGTAATCCTCTACCGCGACACCGTGGTCGCTCCCATGCACGGAGTCGTGATGGAAGCCTCCTACAGGCTTGTTATCGACGACCTTGTCAGCGGGAAGAGCGCCGTAATCGAAATAGAGATAAAGGATCTCTTCCGCGACGCCCTTCCCCACGCGGCCGACGCCATCGACAATCTGATCAGGGGAAAATAAGGGGCGCGAGCGCGCGGTGCGAACTGACGCAAGTTTAATCCCTGAGAAGCGACTGGTCCCTCGCGATTAAAAACCACATACCGTTTTGTCTGACGGGAAGGGTGAAACCGTCGCTCAGATATGAGATCAGCCTGTCGGTTTTTCCGCGGATAAGAAGATAATCGACCGTGCCGCTCCAGTTTGCAAGGGCCCTGGCGTACTGTGGTTCTATAGTGTAAGCCTCGGGGTCGTTCTCGTCAAAATCGTACAAAACTCTCGGCTCGAAATCCTCCGCAAACATCGAATCTTTTTTAAAACTGACCGGCCTCATGGGGCTGAGGAAGAGATTTGTGTCGGCCCCTCCTCCCACAAGCAGGTGGTAATAAATCGGATCATGAACGTGAATATCGAAAAAATCAGAATCGATATGTCTGCTGTAAGGGTTGAATTTTACCGGCATGAGCAGGCGGTTCTTTTCCATGAGAGACAAGAGGGGGAGCAGTTCTTCCTTTTCGGAAGAGATGTCCAGATTTCTTTTCCAGGTTAACCCGGTAAGGGCGAGACAGACGGCGAGGAGGGTCGCTCCCCATTGCCGGCTCAGCCGAAGCCGGGTAAGCAGTAGCGCCAGGAACCAGTAAACGTAAGGCGACATCCTTACGTTGAAGAAGGCGTATCTTCCGAACCGGAAGGGCATTAGCAAAAACCAGGCGACGGATACGGCTAAAAAGAGCGAGGTCGAGCCGGGCTTCGTCACCTCTTCCCTCTCCCTGAAAACCAGAAAAAGAGCGCCGAAAAATATCAAAAGCCACAATATGAGATCCGGAAAACTGATCCCGTTAAATAACTTCATCCCCGTAAAGGGCAGGATCAAGGAGGCAAGATTGCCTGAGAAGCTCCTCCAGAAATAAGTCGCCGGAACGCCCGTCGCCTCGTCCGCAGGCCTGAAAAAAACCAGATACCAGATTGCGAAACAGACAAGGAGAGCGGCGGCGGGCGCAAGAGACCTCCAGAACCCCCGCTTGTCGGGCAGCGCCGACAGGGATGAGAGCGACCCGAGCAAAAAGAAAGCCAGAATGCTGGAGGGGTGCGAGGCGAACAGCGCATACAAAAGTATCCCCGTTACACACCACTCTTTGGGCGAATAGTTTCTTTTTTTAAGGTTCTCCACGTCTGAAAGGAGGAGCAGGGTGACGGGGGCGCCGAGGAGAATCGGCATGAAGCCGTAATAATACATATGCGTAAAGAAGAGAGGGAAAACCAGCAGAAGCGGCCAGGGCGATTTCACCTCCGGGCTTTCTCTTGCGATCTTTACCGCCAGATAGAGCGTCACAAACAAGGAGAGCGTCACAAACATCTTCCCGGAGCCGACCGGGGAGAGGAACTTCATAAAGAACCAGAGCAGGTTGTAGAGAAGGGAGTAGGGGCCGAAGGTGAAACCGGCCTGATAGTAATCTTTCCAATTGTATGAAGGATCGTCGTAAGTGGACAGAACCATCGATTCAAAGATGTGATGCGGCGCGTCCTGCATGGGGAGGAGAGGAACGCCCCAAACTGCGGCCATGGACGCCAGGAAGGAAAGACCGAGGGCCAGGTAAAAAAGTTTCTTCTCCTCTCGGTCCAGAGAGCTTCCCGGGTTCATCGTCGCCCCTTAATCAAATATAAATTCCCGCCGTGTGAGCCGCCTACATTCCCGGATAAAGCTCGGAGATGCAGTCGGGACAGATCGAGTGGGTGAAATCGGCGTTTGAGTGGTCTTTGACGTAGGTTTCTATTCCTACCCAGTTCCCGGCGGTCTGCCGGATTTTCTTGCAGTTGGCGCAGATGGGGAGGAGTCCTTCGAGGGTTTTTACGCTGTCCAGAGCGTCTTCGAGTTCGCTTATGGTGCTTTCGAGTCTCAGCTTTGCGTTTTTTATCTCGGTAAGATCGTGGGCGACGACGCAAATAAGGGGCCTGCCGTCTTTGCGTTCGAGAAGAGAAGCGCTTGCCAGCACGGAGAGCTTCAAGCCGTTTTTCCGCATGTAACTGCGCTCCCCGATTCCGAGAGAGCCCATGCTTATTATTTTTTCAATATTTTCCCGGATCTCCGCCCTGTCGTGGGCGATGAGGTCGAAGGCGTTCATTTTCTTCAATTCTTCGGCGGTGTACCCGATCATTTCCTGAAAGGCCGGATTGGATTCAACCACCCTCGCGGTGTCGGCTTCAAAGATAAGGATTCCTTCCAGAGACTGGGTTACGACGGTTCTGTAGCGCTCTTCGCTTCTCTGTATCTTTTCTTGCATCCGCGCTATTGCTATGAAGATCGGCTTTATCGCGGCTATGCCTCCGAGTAGGCTGGCGGAGGTGACAAGACCAATGAGTTCATATTCGAGCTGAAGATGGGCTTCGGCGCCTTGTCCCATGTGAATCGCCGCGAGACTCATAATGCGGCGAATCTCCATTCCGATGAGGGCGATGGCGATGAGAGACCAGGCAAGGCGGGTATTTGTGGTGCGTATAAGGCGAAGAGCCAGTATTGCGGCGACAAACTGGAGGAGCACAGAAACTATTACTACTACTTCCGCGAGCATGAAAACCCCCTCGGCGGCGTACCGGGGCGAACCGGCCCCTAAGCCGACTCCGGGGATTATACAACCGAAACCCTGCCGGTTGGAACAGATAAACCCTATCGGAACCGTGGAATTTCCCGAAGGGTGTCCGGCCTCCGGGAAATTACCGGCCTAAGGCTTGGCTATCATCACCTCGGTGGATTTGATCACCGCAAGAACCTCGTCCCCCTTCTTCAGGCCGAGTTCGACGACGCTCTCTTTCGAGATTATCGAGGTGAGTATTTCACCGCCGCCGAGTTTAATCTTGACCTTCGCGGTTATGAGGCCCTCTTCGATGGACGTTATCTTGCCTGCAAGCTGGTTTCGGGCGCTGAGCTTCATTTTTGCCTCCTTTTGAAACGTTTACCCCGAAAGCAATTATACACCTCTTTTCAGAACGTGAATTCCGGCGGTCTTGAAAGATACCCCCGCCTGGGCCCCTTCCCTTACCGCCAGTTCCTCCAGCGACCGCGAGGTGACGAGAGCCGTCAGGGTAAAACCGCAATCGACCTCGACCTTCGCGAGGGGCCCCTGCGGTATTATCTTCAAAATTTTTCCTTCGAGACGGTTTCTGGCGCTGGACTGGGCTTTTTCAGCGGAAACGTGAAGGGTGACGTTCTCGGGGCGTATTCCTATGAGAGCCGCCTCGCCCACGGCGGCGTCGCCCACCACGTCTATTTCCCTGCCCTTGACGTCGAGGGTGAAATAGCCCCCTCCCGCCTCTATCACCGTGCCGCGAAGGAGGGTCTCCATCCCCACGAAGGAAGCGACGAACTCGTCGGCGGGGCGGTTCAGCACCTCGTCGGGGGAGCCGAGCTGGGCTACGCGCCCCCCGCGCATGACGAGCATCCTGTCTCCGAGCTGGAGCGCCTCCACCCTGTCGTGGGTCGCGAAAAGGGCGGTGGTGCGGGTTTCCTTGAGGCTCTTGCCCAGGTCCCTCAGCAGAGCTTCTCGTGTTGGCGGGTCGAGCGCGGAAAAGGGTTCGTCGAGGAAGATTATCTCGGGGTTTACCGCGAAGGCGCGGGCGAGGCTGGTTCTCTGCGCCTCCCCCCCCGAAAGGGTCCTCGCGCGGCGGTCCCTAAGGTGAGTTATGGAAAACCTCTCAAGGTTCTCCATAACCCTCCTGTCCGTCTCGGCCTTCGGAAGATTTCTGAGCCGCGGACCGGTGGCCACGTTGCCGTAAACGGTATCGCGAAGAAGCAGCGGCTCCTGAAACACCACCGCTATCCTCCTGCGGTATTCGAGCGACGCCGGGGTCGCGGAAACAATATGCGAATGGTGACGTATCTCCCCGCCGTCCGGCTTTTGAAGCCCGGCGAGGCAGAGCAGAAGGGTCGATTTGCCCGCTCCGTTGGGGCCGACGAGGGCCAGGGTCTCGCCCTCGAACACCTCCAGAGAGGGTATGTCGAGAACCGGAGCGCCGCCGCGCGACAGGCGAAGCCCCGTCACCGTAAGCGCCTTTTTCGCCTCCATCAGCGCTTCTCCCATTGCTGGATGAAGGTCAGGGCTGCGTTTACGCCGAAGGCGAGGACCAGAAGGATGATGCCGAGAGCTATGGCCGTCTCGAAGTTGCCGCGCGAGGTCTCCATTACCGTAGCGGTGGTGAGCACCCGCGAATAGCCCTTGATGTTGCCGCCGACCATTATCGACGCGCCTATCTCGGAGATTACCCCTCCGAATCCGGCCATCACCGCCGCGAGAAGAGGGAGCTTGGCCTCTCTTACCAGCAGCCACACCATCTGTACCCGCGTGGCCCCGAGGGCCAGTATCTGAAAACGAAGCCTGGGGTTGAGGTTCTGTATAGCCGAAAGGGAGATGCCCATCACTATGGGGGTGGCGATGACGGTTTGTGCGATAATCATGGCGGCAGGGGTGTAGAGAAGGCCGAGCGCCCCCAGAGGGCCGCTCCGCCAGAGAAGAATCGAGATGAAGAGTCCCACCACCACGGGCGGGACTCCCATCCCTGTGTTTACGAGGCTTATTATTATCTGCCTTCCGGGAAAGCGCGTAAGGGCGAGCGCCGTGCCGCCCGAAACACCCAGGACAAGGCTGATGAGCGTCGCCAGCCCCGAGATCTTGAGCGACAGCAACGAAATCCCCATCACCTCCGGGTCGAGGGAGAAGATAAGAGTCAGGGCCTTTAGAAGCCCGTCGAAGATAAGCTCCATCTGTCGCGCCGTTTACCTGTCTCGCTGTCCGTTTGTCCGCCGGAAACCGTTCGCCCTTACAATCTTACAGCATGTTCAGGACTATTTTCCCAGTTCTTCCACCTTTTTCCCTGCGTCGGGGGTGAAGAGGGGCTGGCCGTACTTTTCCGCGCCGAAGGTCTTTATCATCTCCTGCGCTCCGCCAGATACCATGAAATCGTTGAAAGCCTTCGCGCCTTCGGCGTTTACCTTCGGCCACTTGGCGGGGTTTACGCTGATGACGTGGTAGACGTTGAGGAGGTTGGACTCTCCCTCGACCAGAACGGCGAGGGAAAGGTTCTTCTTCATCGAAAGGAAGGTTCCCCTGTCCGCGAGGGTGTAGCCTTCCTTCTCGGAGGCGACGGAAAGGGTCTGCCCCATCCCGAGCCCCGTCTGCTGGTACCACTTCTGGCCGTCGGGGGCGATTCCGGCGACCTTCCAGAGCGCGAGTTCCTTGGAGTGGGTGCCGGACTTGTCGGAGCGGGAGAGAAAGAGGCTGCCGCTCTCTGAGATCTTCTTCAGGGCCTCGGCGGTCAGCTTCGCGCCCGAGACCTTCGCGGGATCGCTCGGCGGGCCGACGAGGACGAAATCGTTGTGCATTACGAGCTTTCTGTCGACGCCGAACTCCCCTTCCATGAACTTCTTTTCCGCCGCGGGGGAGTGGACGAGAAGCACGTCGGCCTCGCCCTTCTCGCCCATAGCCATCGCCTGTCCGCTGCCCACGGCTATCGTTTTGACGAAATAGCCGGTGTCCTTCTCGAAAGCCGGGAGAAGGAGGTCCAGAAGGCCGGAATCCTGCGTGCTCGTCGTCGTCGCGAGTATCAGGTTCTTTTCGGCGGCCAGCGCCCCGCCCACGGGGAACGCAAGGAGCGAGGCCAGAAGGAGAACTAGCGCCATTGCCTGTTTTTTCATCTTTTTTCCTTTCAGTGTTAATGTTTGCAAAACCAAAAAACGCAAAAAGGCCCTTCCCGCGCAGGGAAGGGCCTTGGCAACGAGACATGGTCTCGCCGAAAGGCTACCGTCACTCCTTTCCAAAACGCGGGAGGCCGCGGGGTTTCCCTCACGACCCATCGGCTGGCGGACATAGGCGTAAAGCCTTTAGTCCCGCTTCGCTCGGAGCGCTTCGGATACTAGCGCAAATCAAAGGAGAGATAAAGGGCGTACAGGCGAATTGGTGAGAATTGCCGAAATATACGGATTGAGACGCTGGGGGTGCAGGCTGGCGGCCGGAGGCGTAACGCACAAGCACCCGTCACTCCCGCGAACGGGAGTCCAGAGGTTGGTGGCGGCGCTTCCGGATTCTATGCGCGCGCGGGAATGACGAAGTCAGCATTGGGATATTATTGGTGCGTTACGCCGCTTCGCGGCTAACACACCCAACTTTACTCGTTTCTGGTTTTTCATACGGCAAAGGATTTTGCCGCCGGGCGAGGAGCCCGCAGCGAGCGCGACGAAGACAGTAGCGTGCCTACGGCGAGGAGCGCGAGCGAGTAGCGACGAAGCCCCGCGTCAAAAGCCGAAGCCGTCAGGGCTGAAAGGATGCGCCGGATGCCTATGATGGTCCGGCCATCAGGCCGAGGGCGAGCTCCTCAATCTTCTCCCCCATGAAAATCTTCGCCTGCCAGCTCTCGGGAATCCCGCTTGCGCCGTAATAAGCCCCGGCGAGCTGGCCGAAGATGGCGGAGGTGGTGTCGGCGTCCTCTCCGAGATTGGCGGCCGCGAGGCACCCTTCCCGGAAAGAGCCGGTGGAGCAAAAGGCCCAGAGAGCGGCTTCGAGGGAGGTGGCAACGTAGCCCGTGCCGCGGATTTCGGGAGGATTTTTGCCGAGAAAAGAGCCTTTTGCGACGGCTTCGATCTCGAAGTGCAGGGGCTCTTTGTCCCAGATGCCGGGAAAGGGCTCGTAGAGGGGCTTTAACAGCTCCTCTTTGGATGCGCCAAGGAGCGCGCCCATGATGAGCGCGGCGAAGTAGCGGCAGGCGTCTACGCACTCCCTCGCCCCGTGGGTGGTCTTTGAGCTTTCTCCCGAAATATGCACCGCCTCGGCGGGATCCCGGGCGAAGTAGAGGGGAACCGGCGCGAGGCGCATCAAGGATCCGTTGCCTCTCCCCTGAGGATCGCAGGGGATGGGCTCACCGGTGCGTTCGTACCATTCCAGGGCGCGCAGGGTGGTGTTGCCGATGTCGAAACAGGCCCCCGTGCAGCTGAAATGCCCCTCCCTCCACCAGCGGCGGTAGCGTTCGAGCTGGTCGAGAGGGTCGAAGCCGCCCGTCTTGACGAGGCTCTCCGCGAGGCAGAGCGCCATGGAGGTATCGTCGGTGAAAGCCCCCGCGGGAAGGCTGAAGGGGCCGCCGCCGGTTATCTTCGTGAGGGGAGTGAAGGTTCCGGGCAGCTTGAATTCCACGGCAAGGCCAAGGGCGTCGCCAACGGCAAGGCCGAGGAGCGAGCCCACGTATCTTTCTTCTTTTTCCATCGTCCACAACTGAATCGATCCAAAGGATCAAAAGGGCCTTGCCCCAAAGGCTGGTTAAAGGCGAAAACATCAATCCAAGGGTTTGTCCGTATCCGGATAAGCCCTATACTTCCAGCGGCTTGTTGGACAGCTCGTTACGGTCGCATTCCTCGGGCGGAAAGTACTCCGAAAGCACCTTCGCCACCTCCCCCACGGCCTCGATTATCCCCTCGGCCTTCTTGCCGGCCTTGAAATTCTCCGCCAGAATGTCTCTGGTCCTGTCCCACCCCTCCTGCCCCATGTGGACGTCAATCCCCTCGTCCCCGATTACGGCAAAACGCTTGCGGTTGACGGCGATATAGATGAGGACGCCGTTTCGCTTCGCGGTCTTTTGCATTCCTATCTTTGCGAAGGTTTTCGTCGCGGCGGCGAAGACCTCCTCCGGGGCGGATCTGGCTATTACTACGCGAATCTCGCCGCAGGTGGATTTTTCAGCCGCTTCGATGGCCACTTCGACTCTCAGGCTCTCTTCCCTGCTAAGGAATTTTTCTTTGAAGAGCTGCATGGCTACCATCCTCCGCTGGAGCCGCCGCCGCCGAAACCGCCGCCGCCTCCGCCAAAGCCGCCGAAACCTCCGAAGCCGCCGCCTCCCCTGCCTCCGCCGATGAAAGGCCCGCCCATCCACATTCCGCCGCCTCTCCTTCCGAGCACTTCATTGGAGCCTCTCCTGCGAAGACCGGAGATAAAGAGGAAAATGAAGAATAGCAGGAAAAAGATGACCGGAAAACTGTTGTCCTTCTTCTCTTTCTTCGGCAGGGCGGTAAACTCGCCCCTTGAAGCTTCGTCGAAGGCTTTCATCGCCTTCGAGAGCCCTTCTCCGGGCTTGCCGTCGCGAAAGGCGGGGGCGACGATCTCCCTTATGACCCGCCCGGAATAAAGATCCGTTATTGCGCCTTCGAGTCCCTTGCCCACCTCGACGCGGACCTTTTTTTCGGCCATGAAGATGAGCAGCATGAGGCCGTTGTCCCGCCCCTTCTGGCCTATCTTCCATTTGTCGCCTATGCGGATTGAGAGGTCTTCGAGGCTCTCGCCCTCAAGGCCGGGAAAGATCGCGATCGTGAACTGGTTTGAGTTCGAGGTTTCTATCCTGGCAAGCTGCGCTTCGAGTTCGCGCGCCTCTTCGGGTTTAAGGAGCCCCGCGTAGTCGCTCACCCGTCCGCTTGGGCTTTCCGGTATCTGGAACGCGGCGAGGGCTAAGGTCCCGAGCGAGGCGAGAGCGAGCAGAAGTATCGCGAGGAGCGCCTTACGGCCACGGCCCATTAAAACTTGACCTTCGGAGCGGCGGATGCGCCTTCTTCGGCCTGGAAATAGGACTTGGCGGCGAAACCGAACATCCCCGCCAGCATGTTGGCCGGGAAACTCCTGATTTTTGTGTTGTAGAGGCGCGCCCCCTCGTTGAAGCGGCTGCGGGCGACGTTTATCCTGTTCTCCGTCCCTTCGAGCTGGGTCTGGAGGTCGCGGAAGTTTTCATTGGCCTTAAGCACCGGGTAGTTTTCCGCCACCGCCAGCAGCCTTGTAAGCGCGCCGGAAACGGCGCCCTGAGCCTCCTGAAAGGCCTTTATAGACTCCGGCGTGAGCTTTTCGGGATCGACCCTTATGGACCCGGCCTTGCTTCTGGCCTCGGTGACGTTGGTGAAGACTTCTTTTTCGTGGCTTGCGTAGCCTTTTACGGTTTCCACGAGATTCGGAATCAGGTCGGCGCGCCGCTGGTAGGAGCTTTCCACGTCGGCCCAGAGCTGGGAGACGTTTTCCTGGGCGGAAACGAAACCGTTGTAGGTTCCCTTAAGCCAGCCGAAGACCCCCAGTATTAGTACTGCTATTACGATTAGAACTATCCAGCCCTTTTTCACGGCTTGTTTCTCCTTATAAACGTGGTGGTGCTTTCTTCGGCAATTTTACACTAAAAGAACAAGAAGCGCGAGGTGCAGAGTTCTTGTCAAAATTTCCAGGAGGGTTTACCTTGCCGGTCTGTCGCCGTTACGCTCCCCTTTTCGCGGGATTGTCCGCAGGGCCCTCAGGATCGTGAACAAAAGAAAAATACTCGTTACCGGCTCGGAAGGGCTTATCGGCAGGGCGGTCGAAACTTCGCTAAGAGGGGCGGGGTTCGAGGTCTTCGGGCTCGATATACGCGGAAGCGGTCCCCGAAAGGGCGACGTGCGCGACCCGGAAGCGGTCGAAAGAGCGCTTGTGGGCGTTTGCGGAGTTATCCACCTCGCTGCGGTCTCCCGCGTCCTCTGGGGCGAGAAAGACCCGGCCGCATGCATTTCCACCAACGTCGGCGGCACAAAAAACCTCCTCGAAACCTCCCTCTCCTCTCCCCTGCGCCCCTGGGTTCTCTTCGCCAGCTCCCGCGAGGTCTACGGGGAAGCAAAAAAGCTGCCGGTTAAAGAGGACTCTCCCCTTCGTCCGGTCAACCTCTACGGCAGAACGAAGGCCGAGGGCGAAAAACTGACGATGGAGGCGAGGGAAAAGGGTCTTTCGACCGCCGTGGTCCGCTTCTCCAACGTCTACGGCAGCGTGCTCGACTACCCCGACAGGGTCGTTCCGGCCTTCGCCCGCGCCGCAGCCTTCGGCGGAGAGATACGGGTCGAGGGGGAGGAAAACCTCTTCGATTTCACCCATGTGGACGACACCGCGAGGGGCGTTCTGGCCCTCGTCAACCTTCTGGAAGCGGGCGAAAGGAACCTTCCGCCGGTACACCTGCTCACAGGCTCTCCCTGTACGCTGGGGGAACTTGTCGGACTCGCCGCCAAGGTCTCGCGTAAAGAGGTTTCGGTGGCAAGCGCCCCCTCTCGTTCCTTTGACGTAGCGCGGTTTTACGGCGATCCCGGAAGGGCGGAAAGGCTGCTCGGCTGGAGGGCTGAAATATCCCTCGCCGAGGGGTTTGCGCGGCTTTGCGGGGATTACGAAGCCGGGCAGGGCTCCTGAAGGGTGTTCCTCCACATCTCCAGAGCTTCCAGGGCGCGGACGGAACGCAGCCGCTTTGACTCCTCCTTGTCGCGCATGCGCGTCCCCAGAGGGGGGAGGATGCCGAAATTCATGTTCATCGGCTCGAATTTCTTGCCGGGCGCGTGGGTTACGTGCTCAATGAGCGCTCCGAGGGCTGTTTCAGGCGGGGGAATCGACGGCGTGTTTCCGGTAAGCCGCAGGGCGAGGTTCAGCCCCGCCCAAAGCCCCATCGCCGAGCTTTCGAGATACCCCTCGACGCCGGTAATCTGCCCCGCAAGCATGGCCCAGGGCGCTTTTCTAAGCCGCAGGTAGCCGTCAAGGACCCTCGGGCCGTCCACGTAGGTGTTCCGGTGGAGGCTCCCGAGCCTGAGGAACTGTGCGTCCCGAAGGCCGGGGATAAGCCTGAAAACCCGCTCCTGCTCGCCGTAAACCAGCTTGGTCTGGAAGCCGACCATGCTCCACCTCTGCCCCTCGGCGTCCTCGCGCCGAAGCTGGACGGCGGCGAAGGGTCGCTCGCCGCTACGGGGATCCAGAAGGCCTACCGGCTTCATCGGCCCGAAGCGCAGGGTCTTGGAGCCGCTGGCCGCGAGGGTCTCTATGGGCTGGCAGGCCGAAAAGACCTTTTCCTCCTCGCAGCCCCTCGTCGGAACCTTTTTCGCCTCCAGCAGAGCCGCGAAAAAGAGGTCGAACTCCTCTTTGGTCATCGGGCAGTTCAGGTAATCGTCCCCCCCCTTCCCGTAGCGCGAAGCCCGAAAGGCGACTGTTTCGTCGATGGTGCCGCCCTCTATTATGGGGGCCATTGCGTCGTAGAAGTAGAGTTCGCCCGAGCCTGCCAATTCTTCCAGCTTTTTTGCGAGGGGAGCGGAGGTCAGCGGGCCGGTGGCGATGATGGAGTATCTGTCGCGGGGTATCTCGACGGCTTCTTCCCTGACCAGTTCGATCAGCGGTTCGTTTTGGACCATCTCCGTTATCCGGCGGGAAAATTTCGCCCGGTCCACGGCGAGGGCCTGCCCCGCCGCGACGCGGTTTTCAAGGGCCGCTTCAATCACCACCGAACCCAGCGCCCTCATCTCCTCCTGCAAAAGCCCGGAAGCCTGCGTGAGACCCATCGACTTAAGGGAATTCGAGCAGACCAACTCGGCGAGGTCGGGATTTTTGTGGGCTTCGGTAAATTTGACCGGTTTCATCTCGACGAGGCGGACCCGAACACCCCGGCGGGCAAGCTGGATTGCCGCCTCCACTCCGGCGAGCCCGCCCCCGACGACCTCCACGGGCGCTTTTGCGTCGAAACCTTCACTCTTTTCTTCGCTCATACCGGATTTTCTCCAAAAAAAACGGCCCGCCCTTGTGCCGGGCGGGCCGCGCTTTGCAACTTAACCGGGCCTACTTCCCGCAGGAGGGCTCCTGAGTGAGCGCTTCGAGCATGAAGATAAAGCCGTCGTCCTTGGACATCGCGTCGCCGACGTATTCCTTGCGGAGCTTGCCGGCGCAGTCGATGATGAGCTTGAGCGGGATGGGCCCCTTGAGCTTGTAAAGCTCTTGGGCGACCTTGTATTCGGTGTCGAGCAGAAGGGGGTAATTTATCCCGTGCTTCTCCACCTGCTTCTGGATTTTCTTGCGGTCGCCGGGGTCTCCGGGGCTCAGGGTAATCGCCAGAATCTGGAAGTTCTTGTCCTTCCAGTCGTTCTGAATCTTCACCAGGGCGGGTATCTCTTCCTTGCAGATGTCGCACCAGGTCGCCCAGAATTCAAGCATGACCACCTTTTTCCCCAAATAGGAGCCCAGGGAAACCTGTCCGGCGGTCGCGTAGTCTTCGAGCGTGAAATCCGGTGCGGAATCACCCTTCCCCTCTTCGTCTATGAAAAGGGCCGAGCCTTCTCCCGCATGGGAGAGGGCGCAAAAGAGTGCGACAATAGCGGCAGTCATCCATCCCGTAATGTTGCGTCGCATAGTAAAACTCCCCAGTTCCCCCACGTTAAATTAAGCCTGCATGATTTGCCGGGACTCGTATGCTACTCCAGAAGCTCTTTGATCACCTTTTCGTAATTGGCCTCGTCGCCCGCCTCGTAGCCTTCGTGGTAGAAGCGGATGACGCCGGTTTTGTCGATTATAACATTTAACGGCGCGCCCATCAGCGAAAATGCGTCGACCATCTTGAAATCCACGTCGGAGACGAGATGAAAGGTGACGCCCGCGCCTTTGAGGTCGTCGCGGTCCGCGAAGGATTTTGTTATGAAACCGTCATCGACGCCGTCGGCGTTGATGCCGATGATGACGAGTCCCTTGTCGGCGTAGGTTTTGTTGAGTTTTTCGAGGGCGGGAAGTTCCCTTATGCAGGGGCCGCAGCGAAGGCCCCAGAAATTCACCCAGACCACCTTGCCCGCGAGGGAGGAGAGGTTTAGCTCAACGCCCTTGGTGTCTTTAAGGGTGAAATCGTCCGCCTTCTTGCCGACCCACTCTTCACTGGCCAGGGCGACGCCGGATATGGCAACAAAGGCGGTGACTACCGCCAATCTCCACAGGTATTTCAACATGTAAATCCTCCCGCAAAAATTTATGTCAATAAACCCACCGAATGATAGTAACTTGCTGGAGCAATTGTCAAAACAAAAACATATAAAATGAATGAAAGAGACGCGCACGGGCGCTGTAAGCCGGGTTCTGTCTCCCCCCGAAGGGGGCGGCAACCATTCCTCTGGGATCCGGATTGCTCCGGACCTCAAGCAGCCTACCCGGGGACATGGGGCGGGCAGCCCTCGTACGTCCCTCTATTTGGCCTTGCTCCGGATGGGGTTTGCCCTGCCGTCCCGGTCGCCCGGTCCGCGGTGAGCTCTTACCTCGCCATTTCACCCTTACCCCTTCGGATTTCTCCTTAGGGGCGGTATATTTTCTGTGGCACTTTCCTTCGGGTCGCCCCGACTGGACGTTATCCAGCATCCTGCCCTGCGGAGCCCGGACTTTCCTCCCCGGATCTAGATTTCCGGAGCGGTTGCCCGCGCCTGTGCGGTCCCTTTCAAAGGGATTACTCTCCGGCTTTCCTCGCCGGAATCAGTATTCTGTAACAGTTTGGGCACTGCACCACCGTAAGCCCCCGCATTACCTCTATAAAACGCTGTGGGGGGATGCGCATGAAGCACGCAGTGCAGGCCTCGTCCTTCGCCTCCGCGACGGCGACGCCGCCAAGGCGGGAGCGAATCAGTTTGTACTTGGTCACGACCTCGGGGGGAAGTTCGGCAAGTATCGCCTTCTCCGCCTCTTTACCCGCGGCTATCTGGCTCTCGGTGTCCTCGCAGATGGAGTCGAACCTGGCGCGCGCGGCCTCGGCGTCGGCCTCTATCCTCGCCACCTTCTCTTCCCACTTCCTGACCTCTTCCTCCAGAGCCTCCAGCGCCTCCATATCCTTCAGGACAGCCTCTTCGAGGGTGGTGATGGTCTGCTTGGAGGCGTTTGTCTCGGAGATGACGGCCTGATATTCCCTGCTCGTCTTCACCTCTCCCACGCGCCCTTTTATCCTCTGCTGGCGCTCTTTTTCGGAGCGAAGCAGAAGCTCCTTTTTCCTGCGCTCGATGTCGAGGGCGTGGTGCTCCTCTGTTTTTTGTTCGGCGCCGTGGCGGGCCTCCTCAAGGCGCTCCTCGATCCTCTCTTTTTCGGCCAGGGCCTCCCTGCGCCGCGCTTCCATCTTGTCCATCCGATCCGACAGGGTCTGAAGCTCGCCCAAAAGTTCCATTACTTTCACGCTCAAGATACCCTCCATGCGCCTTTCGCTCCTTTGGGGAGCAATCTATTGATTCCTCTAAAAACTGCTGCGAAACCCGTTTTCTGTGTCGCGTGCTCGCTCAGGGGCTCGCCGTAGCGCTGCTACTGCCTCGCCCCCTCGCTGCGCGGCTCCTTGAAACCGGGTCTTCTCGCGACGTTTTTCAATAGCTCCTATTGATTCTTGGCGACTGCGAAGGAGAATGGCTCCCCTTCGCTGAAAACCGAGACCTTTATTTTACTTTTAGATGCTTTCGCGTAGTTTCTGAGCTTCTCGGCCAGAGGCGAAAGCACTACCGTTTCGGTTGATGCGTGGCCCGCGTCAAGAATCGCGAACCCCGCGTCGGCGGCCTCCTGCGCGGCGTGGTAGCCGACGTCGCCGGTGACGAGAATATCCGCCCCGGCGGCCATTGCGGACGGCCAGAGCGAAGCGGCGGAGCCCCCGCACACCGCGACTCTTAATATCTTTTTCTCTTTTTGCCCCGCGAAGCGCACGCCCGGCGCGCCAAGAGCTTTCATCGCCGTGCCGGCGAATTTCTCAAGGCTGACCGCTTTTTCGAGGGTCCCCATCCTGCCGGTACAGCCGTAATCGGAACTTCCCGCGAGGAGATAGAGGTCTATGGCGGGCGCTTCGTAGGGGTGGGCGCGGGCTATTGCCCCCGTAACCCTCCCCGAAAGAGATTTTGGGACAATCCCCTCGATCCTCACCTCGTCCACTCTCTCGGGGGAACCCGGCTCGCCTATGAAGGGGTTCGACCCGGCGAGAGGGGTGAAGGTTCCGACACCCCTTCCGAGAAAAAAGCATCCCCGGTACGCGCCGATGCTCCCCGCCCCGGCCTCGTCCATCGCCTTCCTTACCCGCTCCTCGTAGCCGACGGGCACGGTGACGGCGACCTTCAGAAGGGGCTCTCCCTCTCCCAGCCCACGGACTCCCTGAAGGCCAAGCGCCTCTGCAAGGCAGTCGTTGACTCCGCCTTCGGCGCGGTCGAGGTTGGTGTGGGCGCTGAGTAGGGCTATCTTGTCCTTGATGAGTGCGGAGATTATCTGTCCCTGCGGCGTGCTTTGGTCGATGCTGGCGAGGGGCTTGAAAAGAAGCGGGTGGTGGGTGAGGAGGAGGTCTGCGCGGATTTTCTGCGCCTCAAGAAGGGCGCCTTTGGTGGGAGAAAGTGCGACGAGGGCGGAGCGTATCTGTGCTCCGGGGTCCCCCACCTCAAGACCGCACCGATCCCACGATTCGGCCAGTCCGGGCGGGGCGAGTCTCATTACCTCGCCTGCGATGTCGCGAAGGATCAATCCTTCCAACTCCCTTAACCTAAAGATCTAAAGCGCGTAATGCGCGGTATTTGATGGTGGGCCCACCAGGATTCGAACCTGGGACCGACCGGTTATGAGCCGGCAGCTCTAGCCAGCTGAGCTATGGGCCCTGCAAAAGAGGCGGTATTATGCTCTAACGGGGCACCCCTGTCAACCGTCAGTCTTGGGTTTTCTCACCATCGGTCCGATGTTTCTTCCGCCGAAAAGGTGCATGTGGACGTGCATGACTTCCTGCCCGCCGTCGGGTCCGTTGTTGACGATAAGGCGGTAGCCCGATTCCAGCACTCCGTCGGCTTTCGCCGTCTCGCGGGCGGCCGCGGCCATGCTGGTAAGAATGGCCGCGTCGGCGGCGGTGAAATCCGCGAAGGTGACTATGTGCTTTCTGGGCACGATGAGGATGTGCGTCGGGGCCTGGGGGTTTATGTCCCGGAAGGCCACCGCATTTTCATCCTGCCAGAGCATCTTCGAGGGAATTTCACCGGCGATTATCCTGCAGAATATGCAACTGTTCATCCATAGCCCCCTTTGGCTTTTTGTCAGCCGCGAACCTCTGTCTTGGTAAAAAGGCTCTCGAAGCGAAGTCCCCTCGCCTCGATCGCTTCCCGCGCCCCCTCCTCGCGATCGACGAGGGCCATCAGCCCGGCGACCTTGTACCCTTCCTCCTCGACCTTGTCCACGGCCGAAAGGCCCGAGCCGCCGGTGGTCACCACATCTTCCACCACAACGACCCTGCAC
Organism: bacterium; assembly: GCA_004322275.1. Classification (NCBI taxonomy): domain Bacteria; species bacterium. Next base: position 15,935 of record SCTA01000034.1, on the reverse strand, counting down.
CCCTCCGGGAGGTTCTTTTTTCCCTCGACCCACCTTCTGGTGCCGTGGCCCTTGGGCTCCTTGCGCACTATGAAGGCGGGAAGGGGGCGCCCCTCAAGGCCGGAGACGAGGGCGATGGAGGTGGCGATGGGGTCGGCGCCGAGCGTGGGGCCTCCTACGGCGTCAACCTCTCCGAAGCGTCCGAGGAGTTCCAGAAAGAGCCTGCCGACGAGGTAAGCGCCGCGCGGATGAAGGGAGGTCTGCTTGCCGTCCACGTAAAAATCGCTGATTCGTCCCGAGGCCAGAGTAACCTGCCTCTGCTCGTAGGATTTTTCCCGTATCAGGGCGAGGAGCTCGCTCCTCAGCTTTTCCAGATTCTCCAACTTTATAACTCCCTTTAGGATTTGTCTGTTAGAACAACCCTAACTGCACTATGTCGGAACCATCCGGTTTCACGGGATAATTTCCCGTAAAACAGGCGTCGCAGAAATTAAAGGCCCCGTCGTTCACTGCCTTGCGCATCCCGTCGACGCTCAGGTACTCCACCGAATCGGCGGTAAGATACCGGGCTATTTCTTTTAACGTATGGGTGTGCGCGATGAGCTGGTTCTCGGAGGGAGTGTCGATGCCGAAGAAGCAGGGGTGCGCCGTGGGAGGGGAGGTTATGCGCATATGCACCTCTTTCGCTCCGGCTTCGCGTATCATCTTTATTATCTTCCGGCTGGTCGTGCCGCGCACGATGGAGTCGTCCACCACGACGACCCTCTTGCCCTCGATGACCCCCTTCACCGCGTTGAGCTTGAGCTTTACCCCGAAGTGGCGGATGGACTGCTCGGGTTCGATGAAGGTTCTGCCGACGTAATGGTTTCTCATGAGCCCCATCTCGAAGGGAATCTTCGACTCCTCCGAAAAGCCCAGAGCGCCGACGATGCCCGAATCGGGCACCGGCACCACCACGTCGGCCTCGACGGGATGCTCCCTCGCCAGCTCCCTGCCGAAAGACTTTCGCACCGGGTAGACCTGATGGCCGAAGATGGTCGAATCGGGCCTCGCGAAGTAGATGAACTCGAAGATGCACTGGCGCGGCCGCGTCTCGGGGAAGGGGCGGAAGGACTCTATCCCTTTCCTGCTTATCATTATCATCTCGCCCGGCTCTATCTCGCGGATGAACTCGGCCTCGATGAGGTCCAGCGCGCAGGTCTCGGAGGCCACGACGTAAGCGTCGCGAAGCCTTCCGAGGACGAGGGGGCGAAAGCCGAGCGGGTCGCGCACGGCGATGAGGCGGGTTTCGACCAGGGCTACTATGGAGTAAGCGCCGCGCACCCTGGAGAGGGCGTCTATCACGCGCTCGTGGAGCTTTACTTTCCGGGAGCGGGCGTAGAGGTGGGCGACGACCTCGGTATCCATCGTGGACTGGAAGATCGAGCCGGAATCCTCAAGCTCGCGCTTGAGGCAGGCCGCGTTGACCAGGTTGCCGTTATGGGCGAAGGCTATCGGGCCGTGGGCGCACTCTACGAAGAAGGGCTGGGCGTTCTTTATTACGGAGGAGCCGGTGGTGGAGTAACGGACGTGGCCTATGGCGTGGCTTCCGGGGAGTTCGGAGAGGGTGCGCTCGTCGAAGATCTCGGAGACGAGCCCCATCCCTAGATGGACGTGCATCTTAAGCCCGTCGGAGGTTACTATGCCCGCGCTCTCCTGCCCCCTGTGCTGGAGCTGGTGAAGGCCGAGATAGGTGAGATTGGCCGCCTCGGAATGGTTGTAGATTCCAAAGACGCCGCATTCTTCATGGAGTTTGTCGAACATAGAGTCCTCCGGCATTGCAGCCGTCAATTTTTAACTGCGAACCCCATCCCACAAGGTTTTTGAAAAACGTAACGAGAAGCCACGGTTTCAAGGAGCCGCGCAGCGAGGGGTCGAGTCAGCAGCATCGCTACGGCGAGGCCTTGAGCGAGCACGCGACGTAGAAAGCGGGGCTCGCGGTAGTTTTTCAAAAACCTTAACTATTTCTGATGTACTCCGCCGCGTTCCTGTAAAGCTTGAGCCCCTGCCCTTCCTCGGGCAACTCCTCCCTCGTCCAGCGCGGGTGCTGGGTGCGGTGGACGAAGGCCTCGGGGTGGGGCATGAGGCCGAAGAGCCTCCCCGTCGGATCGCAGATTCCCGCTATCGCGTCGAAACTTCCGTTCGGGTTGAAGGGATACTCCCCGGTTGCGTTCCCTTCGGAATCAATATACCTAAGAACGGCGAGGCTGTTGTCCACAATCTTCTTTTTCGCCTCGTCGCCGCCGGGCACGAATTTACCCTCTCCGTGGCGCACCGGGAAGTAGAGAGTATCGATTCCCTTCGTGAAAACGCAGGGACTTTTGGGGTCCGCCTTCATCCTGACCCACCTGTCCTCGAAGCGGCCCGAGTCGTTGTGCATGAGGCTCACTTCCTGCACCAGCTTCCCCCCGGTGAAGGGCAAAAGCCCCAGTTTCACCATGAGCTGAAAGCCGTTGCAGACGCCGAGCACCAGCCCCCCCCGGCTTACGAAGTCGAGGAGTTCGTCCTCGAAGCGCGCCGTACCGGAGTTCTCTTTCACGGCGCCGTACTTGAAACGCACCGCCCCGGCCTTCGCGCTGCCGAGGTCGTCGCCGTCGAGAAAGCCGCCGGGAAGGTGTATGAAGTTATAGTCCCGGAGCCGAACCTCTCCCGCGAAGATGGCGGACATGTGCGCTATGTCGGCTTCCATCCCCGCCAGCCTGCAGGCGTGGGCGGATTCGCGTTCGCAGTTGATTCCGTTCCCGGTAATTACCAGTGCTCTGGGCTTAATCGTCATCGTTAAATCTCCGCCAGGGTCTTTTGCCAGGCTTCCTTGAGGTCGCCGTAGAGTGCGTCGGCCAGTACCTTGCCGCCTGAGCTAAGAACCACCCTTTCGCCTCCCGTCACCTCTCCAGCCCTTTTCGCGGGAAGCCCCGAGAAAAGCTCCTCGAAGCGGGCGATGTTTTCGGGCCTCACGGTGCAGACAAAGCGCCCTGCCGATTCCGAGAAGAGAAGCTGGTCGGCGCGGGTCAGCCCTTCGCTCGCTCCCTTCGCGAGATCGACGTCGATGCCCAGTCCGCCGGAGAAGGCGGTTTCGGCAATCGCCACCCCGAGGCCGCCGTCGGAGGCGTCGTGGCATGAGGCTACGAGTCCTTCCTGGATGGCCTTTTCGAGGGCGCGGTAGAGTTTGAGATTTTCTTCTATGCGGACGACGGGAACGGTGTTGCCGACGAATCCCTTCATGGCGAAGTATTCGGAGCCGCCCATCTCGGGGCGGGTCACGCCGAGGAGATAGACCGCGTCGCCGGGGCGCTTGGCGTCCATCGTCACGCACTTCCTGGCGTCCTTCACCTTCCCTATTACGCTGAAAAGCAGGGTCGGCGGAATGGAAATCTTCGTCCCGCCGATCTGGTAATCGTTCTTCATCGAATCCTTGCCGGAAACCAGCGGAATCCCGTAGGCGACCACCGTCTCGTAAAGCGCCTTGCAGGAGCGGACGAGCTGGGCGAGCTTGTACTCGCCGTCGGGGGTCTTTTCGCTCTGAACCGGGTCGCACCAGCAGAAGTTGTCGAGCCCGGCGAGATGGTCAAGGGTGCCGCCGACCGAGATCGCGTTTCTCACCGCCTCGTCCACGACAAGCGCGGTCATGTGGTATGTGTCGATGTCGGAGTAGCGGGGAGCGATGCCGTTGGCCGTCACCACTCCCTCGAAGGATTCCAGTATCGGGCGGTTTACCGCCGCGTCGGAGGGGCCGTCGTTGGCCGCGCCGACGAAGGGCTTCACCACGGACCCGCCCTGAACCTCGTGGTCGTAGCGGCGGACTATCGACTCCTTGGAGCAGACGTTCAGCCTGGACAAAAGGGCGGTGAGGTCCGCCGTGAGGTCCTCGGGGCACTCGAAGGAGGGCTCCGGGTGGACCGGCTTTACCCACTTCGCCCGAAGCTCCATCGGCGGAAGCCCTTCGTGGAGAAAGTGGAGCGGGATGTACGCGACGGTATTTTGGCCGTAGAGGATGTGGAAGGCCCCTTCGGAGGTGAATTCGCCCATGACGACCGCCTCGACCTTCATCTTTTCGGCCAGAGCCATGAATTCTTCGAGCTTTTCGGGCCGCACGGCGATACTCATGCGCTCCTGCGACTCGGAGACCAGTATCTCCCAGGGGTGGAGACCGGGATACTTGAGGGGAGCACGGTCGAGGTGGAGGCGCGCGCCGTTCGTCTGCTCCGCCATCTCGCCGATGGAGGAGCTGAGCCCACCCGCGCCGTTGTCGGTTATGGAGGAATAGAGCCCCCTGTCGCGGGCGATGAGCAAAAAGTCGTAGAGGCGCTTTTGCGTTATCGGGTCGCCGAGCTGCACGGCGGTGGCGGGGCTTCCCTCGTGAAGTTCCTCCGAGGAGAAGGTCGCGCCGTGGATGCCGTCCTTGCCGATGCGCCCGCCCGCCATGACGATCAGGTCGCCGGGCCGGGTGCGCTTGCCGTGCCCCTCCTCGCCCTGCAAGGTCATCGGTATTATGCCCGCCGTACCGCAAAAGACCAGGGGCTTGCCCAGAAAACGGTCGTCGAAGACCACGGTCCCGTTGATGGTCGGTATTCCGCTCTTGTTTCCGCCGTGCTCCACGCCGGTGACCACTCCCTCGTAGATGCGGCGAGGGTGGAGGAGGCGCGGGGGAAGAGCGCCCTCGTGGAAGGGATCGGCGAAGCAGAAGGTATCGACGTTGAAGACCAGCTGCGCCCCCATGCCGGTGCCCATCGGGTCGCGGTTGACGCCGACGATGCCGGTGAGCGCCCCGCCGTAAGGGTCGAGGGCGGAGGGGGAGTTGTGGGTCTCCACCTTGAAACACAGGGAGTAGTCCGCGTTGAACCTGATTACTCCGGCGTTGTCCTTGAAGACCGAGAGGCAGTAATCGCGCTCGCCGTGGCGCTCGCGCACGGTCTTCGTGGCCCCTACTATATAGGTCTTGAAGATCGAGTCGATAGCCTCGGTCTTCCCGCCCTCTTCGTAAAAAATCTTCGCGTTGAAGATCTTGTGCTTGCAGTGCTCCGACCAGGTCTGGGCGAGGCATTCGAGCTCGGCGTCGGTGGGACGGTCCACGGGAAGGCCGAACTTCGCCCTCTCGCTCCGGACCCCCTCCAGCCTGAAGTAATCGCGGATGGATTTCATCTCGGTGAGGGTTAGCGCAAGAAGGCCGTCGCGGGAGATCTTCATAAGCTCCACGTCGCCCACCTCCAGATTCACCGGCACGACCTTCGGCTGGCTGAGCCCGCGCACCTTAGGCACCTCGGGGCTAAAGCCGCCGTCCCTGTCGTACTCGTTGCGATCCAGTATCCGAAAGCGCTGGATGAGGGGGTTTCCGAGGAGGCCGGAGGCTATCTTCTCGATATCACCGAGAAGGAGGCTTTTGGCCGCGAAAAGGTACTGGACCGAGGTGTAGACCTGCGCGTCGTGGGGGAAGGTTCTCCCCAGGAGCATCTCCACCGCTTCCTTGGCGGTTCTGCCGAGGTTGTCGGTTACGCCGGGAAGGTAGCCTATCTCCAGCGCCCAGTCGAAATCGGGAAAGATTTCGACGCCGAGGCCGGGAAGCGGCGAGGCGGTCTGGATTACCGGGTCGGAAAACGCCTCCCTCGCGACCAGCCCGGTTTCCTCGCCGGTGAGGCCGAGGTCCACCGTGAAGACGTCCAGGGTGCGCGCTCCGTCAACCTTCAGGTGAAGAAATTCCCCTATGTCGCGGACGGCGCTCTTTGCCCTCGCGTCGCGCAGGCCGGGCTTGACCGCGACCTCTATTCTTGCGGGTTTTCTTTCGTCGCTCATCTTGAAAGCCTCACGCCTCGCCGAAGACGCGGCGGAATATGGTATCGACGTGCTTAAGGTGGTAGCCGATGTCGAAGAGTTCGTCTATCTCTCCGGCGGAAAGAACACCCGAAACGCCGGGGTCTTCCTTGAGGAGTTTTTTGTAGTCGGCGCCCTCCAGCCAGACGCGCATGGCGTTTCTCTGGACGAAGGAGTAGGCGTCCTCGCGGGAGACGCCCTTTTCCACGAGAGCGAGAAGCACCCTCTGGCTGTCGGGGAGCCCGCCCGTCCTGTCGATGTTCTTTTGCATGTTCTCGGGGTAGACGAGCAGGTTTTTTATGACGCCGGTGAAGCGCCGGAGCATGTAGTGGAGGAGGATGGTGGCGTCGGGGCCGATGACCCGCTCGACGCTCGAATGGCTTATGTCGCGCTCGTGCCAGAGGGCGACGTTCTCCAGCGCGGCCCCGGCGTAGGAACGCATGAGGCGGGCGCAGCCTGTGAGGTTTTCGGTCGCGATGGGGTTTCGCTTGTGGGGCATCGCCGAGGAGCCCTTCTGCCCCTTGGAGAAAAACTCCTCGGCTTCCAGAACCTCGGTGCGCTGCAGGTGGCGCACCTCGACGGAAAATTTCTCTATGGAGGAAGCGACCACCGCGAGGAGGGAAAAGTACTCGGCGTGATGGTCGCGGGAGACCACCTGGGTGGAGACGTTCGCGTATCGGAGCCCGGCGCGCTCGCAGACGTGCTCCTCGACGAAGGGCTCGATGTTGGCGAAGGTGCCCACCGCGCCGGAGATCTTGCCCACGGCTATTATAGCCCTCGCCCTGCGGAGGCGGTCGAGGTTGCGGCTCATCTCGTCGTACCAGAGAGCCATCTTCATCCCGAAGGTGATCGGCTCGGCGTGGATTCCGTGGCTGCGCCCCATCTGCGGCGTCATCTTGAACTCGAAGGCGCGGGACCTGATCGCCTCGCGGCACTTGTCGGCTTCTATAATAATGAGGTCCGTGGCCTGCACCAGCAGCATAGCGAAAGAGGTGTCCAGAACGTCCGAAGAGGTGAGCCCCATGTGGACGAAGCGCGAATAGGGGCCGACGTACTCCGCCACGTTGGTCAGAAAGGCGATTACGTCGTGCTTCACCGTCGCCTCGATCTCAAGTATGCGGGCGGTGTTGAAATCGGCGCGTTCCTTTATCGTCGCGAGGGCGTCGTCCGGCACCTTCCCCAGCACGTTCCACGCCTCGCAGGCGTAAATCTCAACGTCCAGCCACTTTCTGAAGCGGTTTTCGTCCGTCCAGATGGCGCCCATCTCCGGGTTCGTATATCTTTCAATCATGAATAACTCCCCAGAAAAACCATATCATGCCCAATATCGAAAAACGTCGCGAGAAGCCCCGGTTTCAAGGAGACGCGCAGCGAAAGGGCGAGGCAGTAGCGGCACTACGGCGAGCCCTTGAGCGAGCACGCGACACAGAAAACGGGGCTCGCAGCAGTTTTTCAAACCTTTACCACTCTTCCGGGCCTGTCCTGTCTGGCCACCAGAAGGGTAACGTCCCTCCCCGCCCCCGCCGCGTCCAGCGCCGCCATCGCCGCGTCGTAGGCGAGCGAGGGTTTGTTGTTCACCTCCGAAAGGTGCGCCAGCACCACCGTCGAAAGGTCCTTGTGGATGATCCTCGACAGCAGTTCTCCCGCGCCCGCGTTCGAGAGGTGTCCCACATCCGAGAAGATGCGCCGCTTCAGAAAGGACGGATAGGGCCCGGAGGCCAGCATATCCTCGTCGTGGTTCGCTTCGAGGTAGATTATATCGCACCCGCAGAGGCACTCCGCCACCGCCGAAGGCGCTATCCCGAGATCGGTGGCGAAGCCGAGGCTCTTTTCCCCGTCCCGCACGCAAAACCCCACCGAGGCGTGGGCGTCGTGAGAGGTGGGAAAGGAAGAAAACTCAAGCGCCCCTGCCTCGAAGACCTCTCCCGGCAAAAATTCGTGAATTTTCAGCCCCCGAAGGGCGTTCTGCCCGTAGACCCTCGAAATCTCCCCCGCCACCCCCTCCGGCGCGAAGAGCTTGAGGCCCAGCTTTCTCGCCAGAACCCCCACGCCGCAGGTATGATCGCGGTGCTCGTGGGTGACCACAAGGCCGTCGAGCGAGAGGGGGTCAAGCCCCGCGAGAGCCATCCTCCGGAGAAGCTCGGTGGCCGAAAGCCCGGCGTCGATGAGCACGCCGCGGCCTCCAGACCCCGCGAAAACAGCATTTCCCTTGCTGCCGCTTGCGAGAGCGCAGAAATCCAGCTTCGCTACCTCCCGTAATGGAATGTAAAAAATCGTAGGCGAATCATAATCGACTCCGCCCGCCCATTCAAGGAAGGGAAAGGGGGTAGTGAAAATAGTTTGGAGATGGAGGGATTTCGGAGGAGGAGAGGTGGAGGGCCCTCATTGAGGGCCCTCCGATGAGTCTTACTCAAGGGGCGGGAGGAGAAATGTTGGCAATGCGGCTGAACCCAGCGGCTGTCACGTCTGACGCCGCATCGGTCGGGTCCTGGGCCGCCTGAAGCGGGTCAAAGCCGGACGCTGTGACACCCGTGACGGTAATAGTCGAAGGGGTAGTAAGCTGGTATACGGTAAGATCACTGGTCAAATCGGCAATGAAGGGATTCGCAACAGGATTACCGTTCCAATCTGTGGCAAGCACGTTGCCGCTGCCGTCTGTTTTTACAAACAGGGTGCCGATCTCCCCCCCCCCTGCATCACTGGTTTTGCTGGTCAGCATTGCTCCGCCGTCGGAGGTTGCGATGCCTTTGCCCTCGACCTCGGCTGAATAAGGCATGATAAATTTCTTTTCCCAGGTTACGTTGATGTTGCTGCGCTGCTGGTTTGTTTCCTTGAACTTGATCGCAACCGGGTTGTAGTTACTTACAGGCGTGTAACTGGTTGAGCTGCACCCGAGAATATGATCAAGGTCGGAATTGCTGTAAGTTGCTACCGTACTGCACCATTCGGAGCCGGGGCCGCCGATCCCGCGCTCATACGTTTTTTCCCATGCCGAAGTAAGCCTCATAAACCAGCCGTCGATGTCCGTGTAGGGGGTAGTGTAGTAGCCAGCCAGAATCATCGAGCCATCGGTTGACGACACGCTGATTCCATAGATTCTGATCTGGGATGCAAGATTATCGACGGTTATCATTGATACCGGATCGAGCGTATCTTGTGCGATCCTGAGAACGAAAGAGGTTCCCGCCAGGTAGAGATATGGAGTACCGGCGCCGTTATAAACGCCCACGGTTTTAACGGGAAAGACGGGAAAAGTTCCCTGGTCGGCTACCGAGAGGTTGCTTAGATCCAGTTTCACGACCTCCCCATACTGTGAAACCAGGAAGGCATAATTACCCGCCATCGCGACGTGTTTAAACGCTCCGTAGAATCCGAATTCGGTTTGATCGACCACGTAGCCGGCGATCAGGGGCCCGGCGCCGTCGGGGTCATTGGGATCAATGATCCCGACCCAGTTGGACCCGTACCCGTAGGGAGCGCTCCTCGCCCCCACGAAAAGAATCTTTCCCATGTTCGGACCCGACTGTATCTCGCCCAGAGTAACGCCCTGACCGGAAAAATACTGTTTTGCCCCCATCCCTGCCGGATCGCCATTGGCGTCTAACCCTATAAGGGCCGCGTAGGAGCCGGTGCAATCTACCGCTGTTCCCGCAACAAAGTACTGGGCCTTAAGCGGGTCCGGACTCGGGATATGAATCGTGTCGCTCTTGAACGAATCAGACTGGAAATCGCTCCAGCGGTTGATAAAGTCCGCTGAGTAGGACGGAGCAGCCAGTAAAAGAACAGTTCCGACTCCGAGGCATTGGCGAAAAAATCTTTTTAACCCGCCGATTTGTTTCATAACACTTCCTCCCGTGGAATTCCCTGCGCCGGAATTGGCGCCGGAAAAAATTCTCAGCCTTGCTGCACTGGGGATTCATCATTGAAACAAAAACCGCTCGCCATACTCTCGCCCATTCATCTCTTATCAGCAGGCGGATGGAACAGAGAGATTCCAAAATTTAACCACCTTAAATGGTGATGATGATTTTGGCTTGTGCCCGATTGTACAGGATTTTTTTGTCGCGCTCAATTTGTTGTTTTTCGTAAACGGCGGGAAAACAGGCAAGGGGCCGAGCCAGCGCCCCGGGGGGGGTGTAAGGAAATTCACTTAGTGGTAGGTGTTATCCCCTACAATTTTGGTGTTTAAAACCGATTTTTTTGCGCCCGGGAATGATATAGCTTTTAGTCATGATTACTCAAAGCGCTGAAAATACGGAATATTCCATAGAAACTCCTCGCTTAAGCCTCAGCACAGCCAAATACAAACCGCTTTTACTGTGTTCAGCAGTATTTTTCATTGCCGTGATTTCCTATTTCTACACGCTCTCTTACGGTTTTGTCTGGGATGACATTCCTTTCATAGTAAACAACATATTCCTGCACGACGTCTCCAATTTTTTCACGATATTCGGCTCCAGCGACGCCGTGGGCACCGACCCGTCCTTTGATAATCCTTATTACAGGCCGATAACCACTGCTTCGTTCATGCTGAATTATCTCATCTCCGGCGATAACCCCGCCGGGTATCACCTCGTAAATCTGCTGCTGCACGCTACGGTTTGCGTTTTGCTGTTCCTGACGATTGAAAATTTCCTGAAAAATACCGGGGCTGCCTTTGCTTCAGCGGTCCTTTTCTGCGTTCATCCCGCTAATCTTGAGCCGATCGCATGGATCAGCGCCCGCGCCGATTTAATATGCGGAATATTCCTTCTTTCCAGCTTGCTGCTTTACCTGAAATTTTCCAAAGGTCAAAAGCCGGTACTTTATTATCTTTCCTTAATAAGCTTCGCCATTGCCGTTTTTGCAAAAATAGTGGCTATTTTGCTTCCGGTTCTCATGGTTCTGACTCTGACCCGCTCTTCATCACGCAAAAGCTACATTCTTCCTTACATTGCCATTGCAATAGGCTTTTGGCTTGCCAGAAGCGCCGTAGTAGTAAAAGAATCTTTTTTCGGGTCAACCTGGGATCTCCGTTTTGCCACCGCACCGACGATGGTGGTGAACTACATCATAAACACCGTGTTCCCGTTCAACCTGAAAACATTTTACAACCTTCCGATTAAATATACCTTTAGCGATCCGGCCGTTATTGCATCATGGCTTGTTATCCTGATCATCGCGGCAGCCATGATACTTTCGTTCAATAAACACCGCATAGCCACTTTCGGAATCATATGGTATTTCCTGTTCATGCTTCCCACCTCCGGATTTTATATGCTTTTTGCAGGCACGTTAATAGCCGACAGGTATCTATACATACCTCTGATGGGCTTCTCCTTTTGTATAGGCTACATGCTGCTAAAATTGAACAGCCTTATCAACGGCAGGCTCAGCAGAATACAGATCGCATCCGCCATAACCGCTGTTGCAATCGCATTTAGTTTGTACAATTACGAGAGAAGCGCAATCTGGAAAAACAACATAAGTTTCTGGGGAAAGGCAGTAACTGAAGTAACGCCGGATCAAAAATTCACGATACGCAATTACGGTCTGGCGTTGATGGAGAATAACCGCTACCAGGAGGCATACGATGTTTTTACCTTTTTAAAAGCAAAAGACCCTTTAAATCCATACATGGATTATTTCATTGCGAAGTCTCTTATCGGCATGTCGAATTATGACGAGGCAATGGTCCATTCAAAAAATGCTGTGCATCAATTCCCTGACAATCCCAGATTCATCGCTCTTCTCGGCAAGATATCCATGTTGACGGGGCAATATAAGGATTCCATGGATTTGTGCAGCTTCGCCCTCCGCATGGACCCGTGGCAAAAAGACGCCAGGGAGACGCTCAGCAAACTGAATAACATGCAGACACAATAGCTTTTTCCTCCGCTTGCCGTGAATTCGCCCTTTTGGTCTATCTAAGGGCTTGTCCGTAAATAGGCCTTTCGGAAATCGCGCCGGATTTTGAGAGCGATTTTGTCGCGAAGATTGAGCAAAACCGCAGGCGTAGTTGTTCTACGTCGAGGTTTTGCGATTGATGAGCGGCAAAATCGGGCCAAAAGACGGATGCGAGAACGAAGGTTTTATTTACGGACAAGCCCTGAGGCGCGTTCCCTCCCTTAACGGTACCCTCACCGCCTGCGCCCGTATATAATGCCCCCATGAACACTTTCCCCTTATGCAGGAAGCTGGGTCTCGCGCTGGCGCTTCTGCCGGTCTTTGCGGCTGCTGCCGATCCGGTTTTGCCGCCGCTTGCCCCGGAGTTTCGCGGCTCGATCCGCTCGGTGACTCCGAAAAACGGCGAGAAAGTCATAGCGCTCACCTTTGACCTCTGCGAAGGAGGGAGCGAGCGCTCGGGGTACGATTCAAAAATCGTAGAATATCTCCGGAGAGAGAAAATCCGTGCGACTTTCTTCGCGGGCGGCAAGTGGCTGCGCTCCCACCCGGAGGAAAGCAAAAAGCTCATGGCCGACCCTCTTTTCGAGATCGGAAACCACGGCTGGAGCCACAGGAACCTTCGCACCCTGCACAGCGGGGAGATGGAGAGCGAGGTTACGCGCGCGCAGGAGGAATATGCGCTCCTTCGCGAAGAGCTTTCGCGCTCGGAGGCCACGGACAAGGTTCCAGCCCTGCCCCGCCTCTTTCGCTTCCCCTTCGGCGCGTGCGACGCAAAAGCGCTCGATTTTCTGGCCCGCCGTGGGCTCTACGCGGTGCAGTGGAGCGTGGTGCCGGGAGACCCCTCACCGGCGGCGAGTGCGGAGGCGATAGCGGGAGAGATTGTTTCGCGGGCGAAGCCGGGGGCGATAGTAGTCCTTCACGCCAACGGCAGGGGATTAAACACCGCAGAGGCGCTTCCCCTCTTCGCGCCCGAACTTCTCAGGCGAGGCTACTCTTTCGTCACCGTGAGCGAACTCCTTCAAAAAGGAACTCCAAAAATCGCCGGAGACTGTTATGAACTCAGCCCCGGCGACAACTTCCGCTACGACGCGCCGCCGAAAAAGGACACGCCATGACAGGGACAAAACCCCCTTTCTCGCATGAGGTCAAATACCTCTCGAACTGCACCCTTTTGCCGATGCACAAAAAATCCGCTGAAATTCTCGGCGTCGAATTGGGAGCGATGGACCCGTGGCGCTCTCTTGGCTACAGCGCGAAGAGGCTGGAAGAGTACCTGCTGAGAGAAGACCCCTCCCTTCACCGTTTCGAGGTACATACCGGAAAGGAGCTGGCGGGCGTAATCTGCGTCCGTTATCCGTGGCTGCGGGGGCCGTATCTCGAACTTATCGCTCTCACCGGCTCTCACCGGAACTTCGGCGTCGGGAAAACCCTGCTTGAATGGTTTGAAGCAGGGGCGAAAACCCACGGGCAGAACGCCTGGGTCATCGTCACCCATTTCAACGAGGGCGCGAGGCGCTTTTACGCCCGCCACGGCTATCAGGAAATTGCTTCGCTGAAAGGGCTTGTCACCGAAGGGGTTGACGAGATTCTCCTTCGCAAGAAGATCTCCGGCTGAGAGGAAGAGTTTGCAAAAACTGCACGTAATTCTTGTAAATCCGGAAATACCGCCGAACACCGGCAACATAGCCCGCATGTGCGGCGCGACCGGAAGCGCCCTTCACCTCGTTCACCCTCTCGGGTTTCGCACCGACGAAAAGAGCCTTAGAAGGGCGGGGCTGGATTACTGGAAGGACGTAGAGGTATTCCATCACGAGAGCTTCGACGCCGCGCTCGCCGCATCGGGCGACGGGCCGGTGATCCTCTTCTCGGCGCGGGCGGCGAAGGTTTACACGAAGGCCCCCTACCGTGACGGCGCGAGGCTGGTCTTCGGCTGCGAAACCAAAGGGCTCCCGCCGGAAATACTCTCCCGCTACCCCGAAAACACCTTCCTCATCCCCATCTGGGGAAAAGTCCGCTCCCTCAACCTCTCCACCGCCGCCGGGATAGCGGTCTACGAGGGGTACCGGCAAATGGGGGCGTTTTAGGCCGGTCCGGCGCTTCGTTACCTCGTCTCGACCTTGAGAAATATAACGTCGCCGATTTTTTCCGTGCTGACGTAGATACTTGCCGCCTCAGCGGCCCCCTGAAGCTCCTGATAGCCCTCGACCCGCCATCTGCCGCGCCCGTCCCCGTTCGTTGCCGTTACCGTATTCCTTATTACGCAGCCGCTGCAGTGAAGGGTCTTGCCGCAGCCCTCCGGATGGCGGGCGTAAGCGCACTCAATAACGTCTCCGGCCAGAGAGCCCTTAATCTCCGGCGGTTCTTTTTTGAGAAATTTCAGCGCGCTCCGGTTGGCTCCCAGTATGGAGACGTTGCCATCCACAAGCAGAACGGGCGCTTCCAGCCTGTCCAGAAACCCCTGCAGCGTTTCGCACTCATCCCGTGAGAAATACCCGAAGCACTCCTGGCAAATTCCGTGAGTTATTTCTGCTCCGGAATCTCCTTCTTCAATCGTTTTGCAGCACCAGGCGCATACTTGTTTCATCTTCATGGCTTCATCTCCGGTTAAGTCTTCGGCTAACGATATGACAAGACGCGCGAAGTGAGCAAGGCGGGTTTTACGGACCGCCTCCTCTTCCCTCAATTCTACATTCCTGGCTTGAGAACCGCCACCGCTGGAAGCATAATGCGCGGATGAAAAAACCGGGGTTTCACTATGGGTGGATGATCGTGCTGGCGGGTTGCCTTACCATCTTCGCCTGCATCGGGCTCGCGCGCTTTTCCTACGGGCTTTTGCTGCCGTCGATGGGGAAGGAGCTGCTCCTCGAATACGACAGGATGGGATACGTCGGCACCGGCAATTTCTGCGGCTACCTCCTCGGCGTCGCGATCGCCCCCTTTATCCTCCGAAGGGCGGGCGCCCGTCACACCATCGCCGGGGGGCTCACTCTGGTCGCCCTGACAATGTTCGGCATGGGCGTAGCGACCACCTTTTTCGCCGTCCTCGTCCTTTATTTCCTTACGGGAATCGGCAGCGGAATCGCCAACATACCGGTGATGGTGGTGGTGGGGAGGTGGTTTCACCGATCCTTGCGCGGGAGGGCGACGGGGCTGATGCTGATGGGCAACAGCATGGCTATAATTTTCGCGGGGTATCTGGTGCCCTGGATGAACGTCCTGAAGGGCTCGGGAGGATGGCGGTGGAGCTGGGGCACGCTCGGCGGGGTGATCTTTCTCGTGGCGGTGACTGCGGGGCTGATTATAAGAGACGACCCTTCGCAAAAGGGGCTTTCGCCCGCGGGAGAGCCAAAGGCGCCAGCTGGCGCGCAGATTGCCAAAGCGCCGGAAAAGCGCTCCCTGCTAAGGCCCCTTCTCCACCTGTCGGCGCTCTACTTCACCTTCGGTATTACCCACGTCGTCTACGTGACCTTCCTCGTCACCAGCCTCGTCTCGGAAAGGGGGATGGCTGAGGCCACGGCTGGAAGGTTCTGGGCAGTGGTGGGAATCTTCGGCTTCTTCTCGGGGCCTCTTTTCGGAAGCTTTTCCGACCGCTTCGGCAGGAAGTGGGGACTTGCGACGGTCTTCGCGGTCCAGTCGCTCTCCTTCTACCTCGCCGCTAAAACCACCGGCGAGATACCCCTCTTCGTCTCCGTGGCCCTCTTCGGGCTCTCTGCCTGGTCGATTCCCGCGATCATCTCCTCTGCGGTGGCCGACACCTTCCCGATGGAGAGAGCGGCCTCAGCCTTTTCCTTCGTCACCTTCTGCCTCGCTATGGGGCAGATAATCGGACCGGCAGTCGCCGGGTCGATGGCGAACGCCTCAAAGACCTTCTCGACGGTCTTTCTGCTGGCCTCCATCGGCGCGGCTTTCGCGGTGGTGCTGGCGGCGTTTCTGCGCGAAAACAGGGCTCATTCCTGAAAATCTTCACGCAATAATTAAGCATACTGCCCCAACTCCCCCCGCTTTGAGCGCAGCGAAAGGCGACAATCCAAAACAAGTCAAAACAGTTAATGTAATGTCGGCTTTCGTCCCTCAAGCCGACCTACCCGGCTTCTCGTGAACCTCGCTTTTATCAATTGCCACCGGATGGAAAAATCGTCATCCCCTTCCGGGAGCCGCCATATGCAATGCAAATGGTCCGGTAAAATTACCCACGCCAGGATCGCGAAAGGGTGGTTCTCCTTCAC